>JASFPB010000102.1:0-7175 GCA_050116235.1 Chromatiales bacterium
AGCATGATCATTGTGCTGGACCACCTGAAGGCGGGCTTCAATGTACCCAAGATTTTCCGCAGTGCAGAGAGCTTTGGGGCGCAGGAGATCCACCTTATCAATATCCCTCCCTTCGACCCGGCCCCGGCCAAGGGTGGTTTCCGCAAGGTTCCCGCCCGGTTCCATGACAATTTTGCCGACTGCTACCGGGAACTGGACGGGCGGGGATACCGCTTTTTCAGGCTGGAACCCGGCTGCAGCAACCGCCTCGACCAGGCGGTGCTGCCGGAAAAGTCTGCCTTTGTCCTCGGCCATGAGGAACTCGGCTTCAGCTTCGACACACGCGACTTTGCGATGGATTGCCTGAAGATTCGCCAGTTTGGAGAGACCGAGAGCCTCAATGTCAGCATCGCTGCATCGATCGTGATGTACGAATATGTCTGCCAGCACGCATGATTACCTGATCATTGGCCAGGGGCTGGCTGGCAGCCTGCTGGCAAGAGAACTGGTCGCGCTTGACCAGCGTGTTCTCGTCATCGACGATCATTACAAGAGTTCCTCCTCGACAGTTGCGGGCGGGCTGATAAATCCTGTCACCGGCAAGCGACTGGCCCTGCAGCCCGGGGTTGACTACCTGCTTCCTGCCGCACAGAGGCTCTACCGCAGTCTCGAAGAGATCGCCGGCCTCCATTTCTTCTTTGGGTTGCCCATGCTGCGCGTTTTCCAGAATGCGGAGGAGCTGGAATTCTTCGAGAAGCGCATGCAGGATCCGGCCTATGCTCCCTATCTCCAGCCCTTGCCTGAAAAGTCCTTGCTGCGTGACGTGCATGCACCGTTCAGCGGTTGTATCCAGACACGCTGCGGTTTTCTTCGCCTGGCGGAAATGCTCGAATGGCTGCGCTATCAGTTCATGATCGGGGACGCCTTTCTGCGCGCAGACTACAAACACGAAGAACTGACTGTCAGTTCTTCGGGGGTCGAATGGCACGCTTATCGTGCGAAGAGTGTGATCTTCTGCGAGGGATTCCGCGGCGCACTCAACCCCTGGTTCAGCCATCTCCCCTTCCAGCTTGCCAGGGGCGAGATTCTCGACGGGGTGCCTGACAGACCGCTTCATCCACACGACCACATCATCAATGCCGGCCGCTGGCTGCTTCCGGAGCCTGATGGTCACTACCGTTTCGGCGCGACCATGGAGTGGGACAACCTCGACCTCCGTGTGACGGAAGAGGCGCACGAAACGCTGCTGGCCGCCTTTCATGAACGCTTTCCGGACACAGGTTTCACCGTGACCGGCCAGAGCGCGGGCATTCGACCCGCAACAACCGACCGCCATCCCTTCATCGGTAGTCACCACGAGCAACCGTCCGTCAGGATTTTCAACGGCTTCGGCGCAAAGGGCGGACTTTTGATTCCCTGGTATGCACAGCAGTATGCATCTCATCTCGTCAATGACGAACCGCTCGACCCGGCTGCTGACATCCGGCGTTATGACTAAACGGCTCACCGAGATCGCCCATGCTCTCATTGCAGAAGTTGCAGCACCCGGCGACTGCGTCATCGATGCGACCATGGGAAATGGCTACGACACCCTCTTCCTTGCGCAGCATGTTGGTCACCGGGGCCATGTCTACGCGCTCGATATCCAGCAACAGGCGCTCGAACAGACGGCGGCCCGCCTCCTGCAAGAGAAAGTGCGTCGCCATGTCACCCTGATCAGGGGAAACCACGCGCGCATGCTCGACCTGTTACCCGGGAGCATGCATGGCAAGGCCTCGGCTGTGGTTTTCAATCTCGGCTATCTGCCGGGTGGTGAAAAAAGCATCACCACCAGTGCCGAATCCACACTGGGGGCGCTCGATGCGGCTCTGGAGCTTCTCAGGCCCGGTGGCATTATTTCGTTGCTGGTCTATGTGGGACATGCTGGTGGAGAGGAGGAACACCGGGCGATTCTGCACTGGCTGGAGGAGGTGCGCAGGAGAGTGCGATGGAAGCATCACAACCCGCATAGTGACGGATGTTCGCCACGGCTCTACAGCATTATCAAGGCATGACTTGCAGACAGCACCGATAACCTGCACCGGTCTTCGATAACAGGGAGATTAATGCCGCTGCGTCAGCGTGAAGAGTTGCGGGACGGCCGGCAGAGAGTCTAACCCTGCTGCACCGGGGAGCTTCCATCCGCAGGCGTGAAAACTTCACCAAAGTAATCGACGAGCTGCGCCTTGATTCGCTCGACCTCCCCGTCGCTATAGTCTTCCTTTATCAGTGGCGCTCCCCAGACGACACCGGGCCAGAGGGTGTCATCTTCATACCTGCCAATGACATGGACGTGCATCTGGCGCACGACGTTGCCAATCGCGCCGAGGTTGATCTTGTCCGGCTTGAAAGTGACCTTGATAAACTTGCCGAGGATGCTTGTTTCATGAAAGAGCTCAAGCTGATCGTCGTGTGGCAACTCGACAACCTCGGTCTCGCTGGTCTCTGGCACAAGAATGAACCAGGGAATCGCCCTGTGCCGATACAGCAGCAGATGTGCATAGCTGAACCTGCCGAGGAGATGACAATCCTTGCGCAGAACGGGATCGATATCGAAAGCCATGCATATTCTCCTCTCTTGAATCACTCCATAGTGTAACTGCACTATTCAGGGGTCGGAGTCAATTATGACTCCGATCCCGGCTCAGTCGACACCGATAAGCCCGACGGCCGCGACGGCTAACAGAAACAAAAATGCCCGCTTGCGCGGGCATTCTGTTTCGATCAACGGCTGCTGTTACATCTGTGATGCGACAAAATCCCAGTTGACGAGATTCCACCAGGAGTCGAGATAGGCCGGGCGGGCGTTACGCTTGTCGATGTAGTACGCATGCTCCCAGACATCGACGGTCAGCAGCGGTTTCACGCCATCGGTAAGCGGGCAGCCCGCATTGCTGGTGTTGGTGATTTCGAGCTCACCGTCTTTCATGACCAGCCAGGTCCAGCCGGAGCCAAAGTTGGTTGCTGCTGATGTCGTAAAGGCTTTCTTGAACTCATCGAATGAACCGAATTTTGCATTGATGGCGTCAGCAACGGCACCCGTCGGTTCGCCACCCGCGTTCGGAGCCATGCAGTTGAAATAGAAAGTGTGGTTCCAGACCTGCGCAGCATTGTTGAAGATCCCGCCGGCCGGTGCGGAAGTCACAATCTCTTCCAGCGATTTGTCCTCGAACTCGGTGCCCTTGATCAGGTTGTTGAGGTTCGTGACATAGGTCGCATGGTGCTTGTCGTGGTGGTAGTCGAGCGTCTCGGCAGAGATATGCGGCTCGAGTGCGTTTTTTTCGTACGGAAGATCGGGAAGCTGGTGTTCCATTGTCTTTAACTGCCTCTGATAGTTGTGTTAAACAGAAATGTCTACGGCGACCGCTGGAGGCTGCCGTAATAACCGGAAAGTCATTCTATGTCGTAGATTTGCAGAATCCCGGAAAGTTTTCCATCCTCATTAACCACGACAAGAGAGTTGATTTTGTTCTCGAGCATCACTTGCTCGGCCTCGGCAAAACGCTCGCTCCCGTCAATCGTCTTCGGTGTGGTCGTCATGATGGACTCACAATTCGTGTTCCTGACATCGATTCCTCTCGCGATTGCACGCCGGAGATCGCCGTCGGTGATGATCCCCAGGACCCTGTCATCCTCGGCGACGACCGCAGTACCCAGGCGCCCCTTGTTCATGACAGAGATCGTCTCGAGCATGCTCGTGCCCGGTGTCACGACCGGCAAGGGCGGAGTATGCATGACGTCACTCACTTTCGTGAGCAGTCGGCGTCCGAGACTGCCACCGGGATGGAAGCGGGCGAAGTCACCGGGATTGAACTGACGCTCCTCGATCAGTGCGACGGCGATGGCATCGCCAAGCGCCAGGGTCGTGAGCGTTGAATTGGTCGGCGCCAGGTTGTTCGGGCAAACCTCGCGCTCGACCGCCATGGTCAGGACGATGTCGGAGTTGCGTGCCAGCGTCGAATTCGAATCACCGACGATGCAGATGACCGGTATGCCGAAACTTTTCAGACTCGGTATCAGCTTGTTGACCTCGTCAGTTTCTCCCGAATAGCTGATCAGTACGATAATATCATCCGGCGTGATCATGCCGAGGTCACCATGAAACGCCTCCGCAGGATGGACGAAAAATGCCGGAGTTCCGGTCGATGCAAGCGTGGCAGCGATCTTGGAACCGATATGACCTGACTTGCCCATGCCGCAAATGATCGTGTGACCTTTTGCCTGGCGGATGCACTTCACTGCATCGGCAAAGCTGCCGTCGATCTGCTTCTCGAGGTTGAGGACGGCTTCCGCCTGCTTGTGCACGGTTTCCTTGCCGAGCCTGATTAGTTCTTCGTCATTCAGCCGCATCGATCATCTCTTGTAACTGCTCTTCCTCCAGTATCTCGATGCCGAGATCCTGCGCCCTGGCGAGCTTGGAGCCGGCAGCTTCGCCGGCAACCACATAATCGGTTTTTTTGGACACACTGCCAACAACCCTCGCACCGAGACCTTCGAGTTCCGCCTTGATCTGATCACGCGGGCGACTCAATGCACCGGTCAGGACAAAGCTCTTGCCTGCAAAGGGCCGGGCATGTGCTTTCGGTCTCTCGATTGCCGGCCAGTGTATTCCAGCAGCAAGGAGTTGCTGCAGTACCTCGATATTATGCTCCTGGCGGAAGAAGGAAGCGATATGCGAGGCGACGATCGGGCCGACGTCAGGCGTCTGCTGTAACGCCTCCTCGTCTGCCTGCTCGATTGCCTCGAGCGTCAGGAAATGGTTCGCGAGGCTGCGTGCCGTTGCTTCGCCGACTTCGCGGATACCCAGGGCATAGAGAAAGCGCGGCAGTGTTGTCGTCTTGCTTTTCTCGAGCGCCCCGACCAGGTTCTGCGCCGATTTCTCGCCCATCCGCTCGAGCGATGCGACATCCGGGGCTTTCAGTGCATAAACATCGGCGACTGTCTTGACGAGGCCTTTTTCATCGAGCTGCTCGACGAGCTTGTCACCAAGCCCCTCGATATCCATCGCCTTGCGCGAGGCAAAATGCTTGATGCCCTCGCGTCGTTGCGCATTGCAGTAGAGGCCGCCACTGCAGCGCGCAACGGCCTCACCCTCGACACGCAGGACATCCGAACCACAGACAGGACATGTCGTCGGTAACTCCGGCCTTTTCGCCCCTTTGGGTCGCCTGTCCGGCACAACCTGGACAACCTCTGGTATCACGTCGCCGGCACGGCGGATGATGACTGTGTCACCGATACGGACGTCCTTGCGTTCGATCTCGTCCATGTTGTGCAAGGTCGCATTACTGACAGTGACGCCGGCCACGGTAACAGGTTTGAGACGTGCCACAGGCGTGACAGCACCGGTTCGACCGACCTGGAATTCGATGTCCTCGATGACAGTGAGTTCCTCCTGTGCCGGGAACTTGTGTGCAACAGCCCAGCGCGGCGCACGGCTCACGAAACCGAGCCTCGCCTGTTCGTCAAAGCTGTCGACCTTGTAGACGACGCCATCGATTTCATAGGGCAGCGTGTCGCGGCGCGCGAGAATATTGCCGTAGTACTCGAGGCACTGATCGATGCCTTCGAGATATTTGAGTTCGGGTGAAACCGGAATACCCAGTTTCCTGAGTGCCTGCATGGCTTCTGCGTGTCCGCCGGCAATCGCCTCGTCCACGTTGCCAAGACCGTAGGCGTAGAAAGCAAGTGGGCGTTTTGCGGTCAGCCGGGGATCGAGCTGGCGCAGGCTTCCCGCTGCAGCATTGCGCGGGTTGGCGAAACCCTTCTCCCCTGCCTTGCGTGCCTGTTCGTTGAGTTTTTCGAAACCCGCCTTCGGCATGAAGACCTCGCCGCGCACCTCGAGCACGGCCGGATAATCATTCCCAAGCAACCTCAGGGGTATGGACTCGATCGTGCGCACGTTGCTGGTCACTTCCTCTCCACGCTCCCCATCGCCACGTGTCGCCCCCTGGACGAGCTTGCCGTTTTCATAACGCAGGCTGATCGCGAGGCCATCCAGCTTCGGTTCTGCCGTATAGGCAATCGGCTCGTCACTGCCGAGGCGTTCACGCACACGCCGGTCGAAATCCGCCAGTTCCTGGTCGCTGAAAACATTGTCGAGGGACAACATGCGCTCACTGTGGCGCACCTCCTGAAAACCGGGCAGTGGCTTGTCGCCGACACGGCGCGTCGGCGAATCCTCTGTTATGAGATCGGGGTTCTGCTCCTCGAGTTGCAGAAGCTCACGGAAAAGGCGGTCGTATTCACTATCCGGAATGAGCGGTGCATCGAGTACGTAGTAGTGGTAGTTGTGCAGGCGTAGCTGTTCGCGCAGCTCCTCGATCCTGCGCTCTGCCTCACCGGGCTGGCTCATCCCGACTGGGCCACATAGGCATTGGCCAGCTTTTGCATGTCAGTGAAGGTTTCTTCCGACAACGGCTGGTGCTGGCTGTCGAGCAGCTTGCCGTCGAGCTGCGCAGCGAGCTGCTGGCCCGTTTCGTACATATCCTCGAGAATCTCGGGACCGGACCTCGCTGACGGCAGGCGGCCGAAAAGCGTCAGGCCGGATGTTGTAAAGCGTGACATGTCCTGGATCGGGAAAGTGCCGGGTTCGACCATGCTGGCAACAGTGAAGAGGATATTTTCCTGATTCTCGTCATAGCGATAGAAGACATCCAGAGGACCCGGAACCAGGTTCAGTACACGCATGGCGCTCATGATGGCATCGCCACTGAAGTACTTCTTGTTGGAGGCGACACTGATGATGAGGATGGTGTCGTTGAGCTGTTGGCTGTGAATCTCTGCTTCCGGTTCGAAGTCATCCTCGACAAAGAGTACCGGTTCGGATTGCGTTTCCGTGCGCTCCTCAAAATGCGGCGTGGCAGCCTGGATATAGGGAATACTCTTCTCACGGCTGGTGACGAGTTCATCGAGTTCGTTGATCTGATCGGTCAGCGAATCCGGATCGTCAAATGCCTCGCTGTGCTCACGTCTCTTGCCATGCGCCACGCGGGTTCGCCTGTGACGTTCCCACAGGTAGACGGCTGCGATGAACAGCAGTCCGAGAACCAGTATCAGGAGCCGTAATTCGCCGGAAGTCATCTCGATCCTCTAAGAGTCGCTACATGGCAGCCATCTGGGCCGCCTCCTCCACGTCGACAGATACCAGGCGCGAG
>JASFPB010000103.1:0-7164 GCA_050116235.1 Chromatiales bacterium
TTCGGGCCGCGAGGCGCCGATTTCCGCTGGCAACTGCCTTCCGCTGCGTAACATTCCGCTCGGATCAGTCGTGCATTGCGTGGAAATGAAACCAGGCAAGGGAGCCCAGATAGCGCGCAGTGCCGGAACTTCGGTGCAGCTCGTTGCGCGTGAAGGCGAACACGCTACGCTGCGTCTGCGCTCGGGCGAGATGCGCAAGGTTCCTGCACGCTGCCGCGCCGTTATTGGCGAGGTCAGCAACGGTGAACACAACCTGCGTTCACTTGGCAAGGCGGGTGCAACGCGCTGGCGCGGAATACGCCCGACAGTCCGTGGTGTTGCGATGAACCCGGTCGATCACCCGCATGGTGGTGGCGAGGGGCGTACCTCCGGAGGCCGTCATCCGGTCAGTCCCTGGGGTGTGCCGACCAAGGGTTACAAAACGCGCAAGAACAAGCGCACAGACAACATGATTGTCCGTCGCCGCGGCCGTAAATAATCGAGGTAGAGCAATATGCCACGTTCAGTACATAAAGGTCCATTTATCGATCACCACCTGATGAAGAAGGTGGAAGCTGCTGTTGCAAGCAACGATCGCCGACCGATCAAGACATGGTCGCGCCGTTCGATGATCAGTCCGGAAATGGTTGGTTTGACTATCGCAGTACACAATGGTCGTCAGCACGTTCCAGTGCTGGTGAACGAAAACATGGTTGGTCACAAGCTGGGTGAATTCGCCCTGACGCGCACCTACCGTGGCCATGCTGCTGACAAGAAGGCGAAGAGGTAACGGGAGTACATCATGCAAGCTGTTGCTAAACATCGTTTCGCACGTATCTCCGCCCAGAAGGGCCGCCTGGTTGCAGACCAGATTCGTGGACTGCCCGTGGAGCAGGCGCTGGATGTCCTGACATTCAGCAAGAAAAAGGGTGCGTCACTGGTCAAGAAAGTTCTGGACTCTGCGATTGCAAACGCAGAGAACAACGAAGGTGCCGATATCGACGAGCTCAAGGTCAAGACGATCTGTGTTGACGAGGGGCCGACGCTGAAGCGCATCCGTGCACGTGCCAAAGGCCGTGCCTCACGCATTCTCAAGCGTACCAGCCACATCACAGTAACTGTGGCAGACGAGTAAGGCAGGAAAGATTATGGGTCAGAAAGTACATCCGGTTGGTTTCCGTCTCGGGGTCACCAAAGAACACAATTCGCGCTGGTATGCCAATAGCAACGACTACGCCGATCTGCTCAACCAGGATATGGAGGTACGAGACTACCTCAAGAAGAAACTGGCACAGGCATCAGTGAGCCGTATCCAGATTGACCGTCCGGCGAACAACGCGCATATCACCATTCATACAGCTCGTCCCGGTGTAGTAATCGGGAAGAAGGGCGAGGATATCGACGCACTGCGTGCCGATGTTGCAAAAAGGATGGGTTGCCCTGTACAGATCAGCATCGAGGAGATCCGGAAGCCGGAACTCGACGCCACCCTCGTGGCAGACGGTATCGCACAGCAGCTCGAGCGCCGCGTCATGTTTCGCCGCGCGATGAAGCGTGCTGTACAAACGGCCATGCGTCTGGGTGCACAGGGAGTCAAGATCAATATCGCCGGGCGACTGAACGGCGCCGAGATTGCGCGAAGCGAGTGGTACCGCGAAGGTCGTGTGCCGCTGCATACACTGCGTGCTGACATCGATTATGGCACTGCAGAAGCGCAGACCACATACGGCATCCTTGGCATCAAGGTCTGGATCTTCAAGGGCGAGGTCTATCCGGGCATGCCGCAAGCCGAAGAGGAGCCGAAAACACCCAAGGGCCGCGGCAAGCCCCGTGGCAAGAAGGACTAAGTCATGCTTCAACCGAAACGCACAAAATTCCGCAAGGTCCAGACCGGGCGCAACCGTGGCTATGCCCAGCGCGGCAACAAGGTCAGCTTCGGTGACTTTGGACTGAAAGCCACGACACGTGGCAGGCTCACGTCACGCCAGATCGAATCTGCGCGACGTACGATTACGCGCACCGTCAAGCGTGGCGGCAAGCTTTATATCCGCGTCTTTCCTGACAAGCCGATTTCCAAGAAACCTCTCGAGGTCCGGATGGGTAAGGGCAAGGGTAACGTTGAATACTGGGTGGCCCAGATTCAACCGGGACGCATGTTGTACGAAATTGAAGGTGTATCCGAAGAGCTGGCGCGCGAGGCATTCAAGCTTGCTGCTGCCAAGCTTCCCGTCGATACGACCTTCGTCAAGCGGACGATACTCTGATGAAAGCTAGTGAACTTCGTAACAAATCCCAGGCGGAACTGCAGGAAACCCTGCATGAACTGCTCCAGGAACAGTTCAACCTGCGTATGCAGCAGGGGACTGGCCAGCTCGCTCGCCCTCACCTCATGCAGGAGGTCAGCAAGAACATTGCGCGAGTGAAGACAGTGATGAACGAACAGAAAGGTAATGCGTCATGACGGACAAGCAGCCAACAAACCGCACGCTGCAGGGTCGTGTTGTCAGTGACAAGATGGACAAGACGATTACCGTTCTTGTCGAGCGCCAGGTCAAGCACCCCCTGTACGGCAAATTTATCAAGCGTTCAACAAAGGTACATGCCCACGACGAGGAAAATTCCTGTCGCCAGGGCGACATCGTCGTTGTTGAACTGTGCCGCCCGCTGTCAAAGCATAAATGCTGGCAGCTGGTTGAAATCGTAGAACGCCCGGCTCGGGCCTAAGTGACAGTATTACGTGGAGTAAGCTGATGATTCAGATGCAATCAATGATGAGTGTCGCCGACAACAGCGGTGCGCGGCGTGTTCAGTGCATCAAGGTTCTTGGTGGTTCCCATCGCCGCTATGCCGGTATCGGAGATATCGTCAAGGTGAGTGTCAAGGAAGCGATTCCGCGTGGCAAGGTCAAGAAAGGTGATGTCTACAACGCGGTCGTCGTGCGCACACGCAAGGGCGTTCGCCGCCAGGATGGCTCCCTGATCCGTTTCGACGGAAATGCGGCAGTCCTGCTGAACAACCAGCTGCAGCCGATCGGTACGCGTATCTTCGGCCCGGTGACGCGTGAGCTGCGCACGGGAAATTTCATGAAGATCATTTCTCTCGCACCAGAAGTGCTGTGAGGTCATAATTATGGCAATGAACAAGATCAGAAAAGGTGACGATGTCGTCGTTCTTGCAGGCAAGGACAAGGGCAAGCGTGGCACCGTTCTTCGCGTTATCGAGGACCGTGTCGTCGTCGAGAACGTCAACATGGCGAAGAAGCACATGAAACCCAACCCTAACAAGGGTGAGCCAGGTGGTATCGTCGACAAGGAGATGCCGATTCACGTCTCCAACGTTGGACTCTACAATCCGCTGGCTGACAAGGCCGATCGCGTTGGTTTCAAGATTCTCGATGACGGCCGCAAGGTGCGTTACTACAAGTCAAACGGCGAAGTCGTTGACGTTTAAGCAGAGTGACAGAGATGGCTAGGTTGAAAGAACATTATCGCGAGAGTGTCGTCCCGGGTCTGGTCGAGAAATTCGGCTACTCGAGCGTGATGGCTGTTCCGCGAATCGAAAAGATCACCCTCAACATGGGTGTAGGTGAGGCAGTCGGCGACAAGAAGATTCTCCAGAATGCTGTCGAGGACATGCAGAAGATCGCCGGGCAGAAGCCCGTGGTCACAAAGGCGCGCAAGTCCGTTGCCGGTTTCAAGATACGTGAAGGCTGGCCTATCGGTTGCAAGGTCACCCTGCGCCGTGAGCAGATGTACGAGTTCCTGGATCGTCTCATCAATATTGCAATCCCGCGCATCCGTGATTTCCGCGGCCTCAACGGCAAGTCCTTCGACGGACTTGGTAACTACAGCATGGGTGTCAGTGAGCAGATCATCTTCCCCGAGATCGAATATGACAAGGTCGATGCGCTGCGCGGCATGGATATCACGATCACGACTTCGGCAAAGAACGACGAAGAGGGTCGTGCCCTGCTTGAAGCATTCAACTTTCCGTTCAAGTAATCGGTAACTGGTTATGGCAAAAAAGAGCATGATTGCCCGCGAAATGAAGCGCGCCAAGACGGCACGCAAATACGCGGCAAAACGCGCACAACTCAAGGCGATCATTAACGATCGAAGCAGCACCCCCGAGCAGGTCGATGAGGCTGTACTCAAGCTGCAGCAGCTGCCGCGTGATGCGAGCCCGTCCCGACAGCAGAATCGCTGCCGTCAAACCGGTCGTCCGCATGCGGTATACCGCAAATTCGGTCTCTGCCGCAACAAGCTGCGCGAGGCAGCAATGCGCGGTGACGTACCCGGCCTGAAAAAGGCCAGCTGGTAACAGCGCTTTCAAACGCTTCCCGGTTCGGTGCCGGGGAACGGAAAATAGTTGTGGAGAGCGGTTGGCAGAGCCAACCGTTTTCCTATATAATGTGCGGCCTTCTCTGAAGGTTGTTTAACTTATTGGGTATCGCGTCGAGAAGACGGCCTGACCCCGGGAGACTCGAATGAGTATGTCAGATCCGATTGCGGATATGTTGACGCGTATTCGCAATGCTCAGGCACGAAACAAGATTTCTGTCACTATGCCATCTTCGAAGCTGAAAAAGTCGGTTGCGGCCGTCCTGCTCGATGAAGGCTACATTTCAGGCTTTTCCTCGACCGAGGGCCCCAAGCCCGAGCTGAATATCGAGCTCAAGTATTTCCAGGGGTCGCCAGTCATCGAACTTATCCAGCGCGTGAGTCGTCCAGGTCTGCGTATCTACAAGAACAAGGACGAAATCCCCTCCGTGCGCAACGGACTGGGTATCGCCATCATCTCAACATCCAAAGGCCTTATGACTGACCGCGCCGCTCGCAAGGCGGGCCATGGCGGCGAAGTCGTTGCCTACGTTGCTTAAGGGAGGCGGTCATGTCACGTATTGCAAAAGCACCGATTAGTGTCGCTTCCGGTATCGAGGTCAAGGTTGACGGCCAGCACGTCACGGCCAAGGGCTCGAAAGGCACACTCGAGATGAGCGTACATCCTGATGTCTCCGTTCAGTTCGAGGATGGCGTTCTTGGCGTCAGGCCAAACGAGGAGACCAAGGAGTCATGGGCGCATGCAGGTACAGCGCGCGCGCTTCTCAATAACATGGTTGTCGGTTGCTCGGAAGGTTTCGAAAAACGTCTCACCCTCATCGGGGTTGGTTATCGTGCGCAGGCACAGGGCAAGAAGCTGACACTCAACCTGGGTTTTTCTCACCCTGTCGAGTACGCGGTCCCTGAAGGCATCACGATCGAAACGCCTTCCAACACAGAAATTGTTGTCTCCGGTTCTGACAAGCAGAAAGTCGGGCAGGTCGCGGCTGAAATCCGCTCCTATCGCCCACCTGAGCCTTACAAGGGCAAGGGTGTCCGTTACACCGACGAATACGTCCTGCGTAAAGAAGCGAAGAAGAAGTAAGAGGTTATGGCGATGGATAAAAAGCAAACTCGTCTGCGTCGTGCCCGCAAGGCACGTGCCAGGATCCGTGAGGTTGGCCGGCATCGTCTGACCATCTTCCGTACGCCCCGTCACATCTACGCGCAGGTCATCGCGCCGAACGGCGCCGAAGTTATCGCCTCCGCGTCCACGGTCGACAAAAGCGTGCGTGGTGGTATCGAGGGCTCAACAGGCAATGCCGCCGCGGCTGCAATCGTCGGCAAGGCAATCGCTGAAAGGGCCAGGGACAAGGGGATCGAGCAGGTCGCTTTCGACCGTGCCGGTTTCAAGTATCACGGCAGGGTGAAGGCACTGGCCGACGCCGCCCGTGAAAACGGTCTGGATTTCTAAGGGGAACGGCAATGTCAAAGTTTCAAGCACAGCAGGCTGAAAGCGAAGAGTACATCGAAAAGCTGGTTGCCGTTAACCGTGTCGCCAAGACGGTCAAGGGTGGCCGTATTTTTGGTTTCGCAGCACTCGTGGTTGTCGGTGATGGCAACGGCAAGGTCGGTTTCGGCCAGGGCAAGGCACGCGAAGTGCCGATCGCCATCCAGAAAGCGATGGAAAGCGCTCGCAAGAACATGAAGAGTGTCAGGCTCAAGGGCGACACCCTGCAGTACCCGCTTATGGGGCGTCACGGTGCAGCCAAGGTCTACATGCAACCGGCCTCTGAAGGTACGGGTATCATTGCCGGCGGCGCCATGCGCGCTGTCTTCGAGGCTGTTGGCGTGCACAACGTGCTCGCGAAGTGTATCGGCACCAACAACCCGATCAATGTCATCCGCGCGACCATGAGCGGCCTGACCGATATGGTGGATGCGGAATCAGTCGCACTCAAGCGTGGCAAGAGCGTCGAAGAGATTCTGGAGTGATCCCATGAGCGACAAGAAAATGATGAAAGTCAAGCTGGTACGCAGCATGCACGGTCGCCTGAAGTCCCACAGGGCTTGCGTCACGGGCCTCGGGCTGCGCCGTATGCACCAGGTTGTGGAAGTGGAAGATACAGCTGCCACCCGCGGCATGGTCAACAAGGTCCCCTACATGGTCCAGGTAGTCGAGGAAGGCTGATATGCGTCTCAATAAAATTAAACCTGCAGAAGGCAGTCAGAAGAGCCGCAAGCGCGTTGGCCGAGGTATCGGCAGCGGGCTCGGAAAGACCTGTGGCCGTGGCCACAAGGGTCAGAAATCGCGATCGGGCGGCTTTCACAAGGTCGGTTTCGAGGGCGGCCAGATGCCGCTTCAGCGCCGGCTGCCCAAAGTCGGTTTCAACTCCAGAAAGGCTCGCATCACCGCGGAAGTCACCCTCTCTGAAATCGCGGGCGTCGAAGCCGGTGTCGTCGATATGAATGTGCTCTACGAAGCAGATATCCTGCCTCGTAGCATGAAACGCGCCAAGGTAATCCTCTCCGGAGAGATCGGTGTGGCGAAAACCCTGAAAGGCATAAAAGCCACTAAGGGTGCTCGTGAAGCAATCGAAAAGGCCGGTGGATCGGTCGAAGAATAAGGAACGCTGAAGCATGGCAAACCGTGGAACAGGGGGTCTCGGCGATCTCGGGCATTTGAAAGAACTGCGCCAGCGTATCTTCTTTCTGCTCGGAGCCCTGATCGTCTACCGGATCGGAACCTTCGTGCCGGTGCCCGGGGTGGACCCGACGGCATTTGCCTTACTCTACAGCCAGCAGGAAGGCACCATCCTGGACATGTTCAACATGTTCTCGGGTGGTGCACTCGAGCGTGCCTCGC
>JASFPB010000104.1:0-7141 GCA_050116235.1 Chromatiales bacterium
ATGTACCGCGTGGCGCTCTCCTGGTGCAACGAACCGGCCCTCGCCGATGATCTCGTCCAGGAAACCACATTGACCGCACTCGACAAGCTTGACCAGCTCAGGGATGACGCCCGGCTGGAAGCCTGGCTTTACCGGATACTCAACAACTGCTGGCTGGGTTATCTCAGAAAAAACAGGCCGACCGTGGACATCGACAACGTGATCCTCGACAACGGGGAACAGCCGCTCGAGCAGAGCCTGCAACAGCAACAGGTCAGGACACGTGTCAGGAACGCGATTTCGCAACTTCCCATGGGGCAGCGCCAGGTCCTGACGCTTGTCGACCTCCAGGATCTCTCCTACAGGGAGGTCTCGGAAGCCCTCGATATCCCCATCGGGACAGTCATGAGCCGCATCAGCCGCGCGCGCCAGGGATTAAAAGAGATACTTCTTTCATCTAAGGAAGAACTGCGGATACAAAAACAGCACCTCAGGCGAGTGAAGTGATGAACGATCAGATCAACAAGGAAACCCTGAACCTCAACGCGCTTCTCGACAGGGAACTGGCTACAGAAGAGCGGGAAGAGCTCCTTTCAAGGGTCGAACAGGACGCCCTGTTGCGCCAGGAGCTTTCCGATCTCTATCACCTGAAAGAGATGGTGAACAGCGCCTATTCCGACGAAAAGGGGTATATCACGGGTAATTCCCGCGACTGGCTAGCCCGCGGCGGGGCCATCGCCGCAAGCATTCTGCTACTGGCCGTCGTCTTCACGGTCGGTTACCAGGCAGGAAACGGGACAGGCATCACGCAACCATCTGCGGATGTTTTTCACCTGAGCCAGGTTGCCGGCGATCCGGGACGCGTCATGCTTTACGTCTCCAGTGACGAGGGCGGAAAATTCAAGCGGACGCTTGACCAGGCCCAGGCCTATCTCGACCGCCAGGACGAGAGCGGCATCAACGTTATCGTGGTCGCCAGCGCGGACGGCACCGACCTCTTCAGGAAAAGCATCACGCCTTACGAGGAACGTATCAACAATCTCAAGGTCCGCTATGGCGAATCGCTCGATTTCATCGCCTGCAACAATGCCATCACCCGGCTGAGGAATGAAGGCTCCGATGCCGATCTCGTCAACGCCGTGGAAGTTGCGCCATCGGCGGTCCAGTACGTGGTTGACCGTCTCCGGGAAGGCTGGACCTACGTCGCTATCTGATTCCGGCTCCGCACGAGCAACCGGGCAAGCATCTGCGTGGCAAGGAGCGACAGGATCACGTAAACAGCAAAAAACCAGAGGCCGGCCTGTACTTCCGCGTGCGTCAGGCTGTTCTCGCCACTGTTGGCAAAGAACGCCACCAGGATCGCCACCACGAACACATCGGCCATCGACCATTTCCCGAGATGGTGGCTGATATGGAAAGCGCGCTCGACCGATGACCTTGTGGATGAGAAGAAAGTCAGCGCGGCGATAAGGGTCTTGAGCAGCGGAATCAGCACGCTGAACAGAAAGAGGATCAAAGCCAGCCAGAGGTTGCCCTGTTCACGGAGGGCGCTAATGGTCGTCAGGATGCCCTTGGACTGGAACTGGAAGACAGTCTCGCCAAGTACTGGCAGGTCACGGCTTGCCTGGAGTGACAGGATCGGCGTCGACAGCCCGACAATCAGCGCGACAAACGCGATCGCCAGCATCATGTATGCCACGTCCAGCCAGTGCTGCCGTGCTGCCCATGCGAGCATGAGAAGAAGCAGCGCAACCGAGAGAAACACCCCGGTCATGATGTTCACGGAATCACGGTAGGCTTGCTGCAACTCCTTGTGTCGCGTCAGCTCGGAGACCTGGCGCGAGTAGTCGTCATAGAAACCGAGACTGATGATCTCCAGTAACTGCTTGCCGGCATTCTCTAGCCGGGTCTCAGCCTCGAGTTGCTGGATGATCGCCAGGGTTTCACGCTCGTAGGCCGCTGCCTGCTGCCAGGTTTTCCATCCACTGAAGAGCAGTGCCGCAAAGAGCAGCGGCAGCAGCAACCAGGCATGGAAACGCGTCATCTGGGTTTGACGGTGTATCCCCGGAGTTGATGCGCAAAACGCTCCAGTGCGTCGACGCCGGTTGCCTCGGCCTGCCTGATCCACTCCTGCAGGGATTCGAGGCGTACCTCCTGGGAAGCAGCAGTGCGTTCCCACATCTGGCTCAGGCGCTGCTGGTACTGGTAGACAGTCGCCAGCGCCTGGCTTTCCTGGAGGATACGCTGCAGTTTCTCGCGAGCCGCGGCATCAAGTACCGCCTGGTTCACAAGCAACTTGCGGGCGGCGCGGTATTTCTTGCGACAAGCCGACTCCGAATCACAGAGTTCGGCCTTGAGGACAGGACGCACGACCTGGCGCGCAAAATTCGACAACACCTGCAGGCGGTTGCCGAGAACGGCACTGACCGTTTCAAGGTCGACGGTCATCTTTTCAGGGACCACCCTGATTTTCGGTGCAACCTTCCGGACCTTCGCCATGCCAAGGATCTCGAGCAGGCGGATATAGGCCCAGCCGATATCGAATTCATACCACTTGTAGGAGAGGCGCGCCGAAGAAGCGAAGGCATGGTGGTTGTTGTGCAACTCCTCACCGCCGATCAGGATCCCCCAGGGTGCGATATTGGTCGAGGCATCAGTAGTGTTCCAGTTACGGTAGCCCCAGAAGTGGGCAAGTCCATTGATGACACCGGCGGCCCAGAAGGGAATCCATATCATCTGCACACCCCAGACCAGCAGGCCTGGCAGGCCGAAAAGAAGGAGATCGACGAACAGCATGATCGTGATACCGAGCCAGGGCATGCGCGCATAGAGGTTGCGTTCGAGCCAGTCATCCGGCGTACCGCGCCCGTACTTCTCAAGCATCTCGCTGTCTTGCGTAGCCTTGCGGTAGAGCCAGGCGCCACCCCACAGAACCCTGTTGAGCCCCTCCACCTGCGGGCTGTGCGGATCCTCTTCGGTTTCGCACTTGGCATGATGCTTGCGGTGCACGGCCACCCATTCGCGCGTGACCATGCCCGTGGTCAGCCAGAGCCAGAAACGGAAAAAATGTGATGGCACAGAACCGAGATCGACCGCGCGGTGCGCCTGGGCACGGTGAAGAAAAACCGTGACGGATGCGATAGTGATGTGCGTCAGGCCGAGGATAACCAGTGTCAGTTGCCACCAGTTGAGGTCAAAAAGGGAGTGCATTCAGTAATATCTCTGTCAATTCAGGTGTATCCGGGCGAACTATAGCAGAATTGCTGTCTGCATCCGTCCCGCCTCATTCATATCGGGGCAGTGTTTGGGTAAAACAAGCACCCAGACTAGCCATCGCCCTTGCAGCTCGAAGGCAGCGTGGCATGCGGCTCCTCGAGAAATGCGCGCGCAATGACCATGGTACAGGAGTCGGTCATGCTCACGCCGTGGCCACCAGCCGGCACGGTGATGAGCCTGCTTGCAGGCAGGTAACCATGCATTTCAGCGGCCCATTCCACAGGTGTGACGGCATCGAGTTCCCCGGCGAGCAACAGGACAGGTTTCTCCGTGACGACGCGCTCCCGGAAGGAGGCAGAGACACGGCCCGACTTCCAGATACTGCAGGCAGACGCCGGCGACTGCAGCAGCAGCATATCGCGCAGGATCAGATTGTCGCCGGCATACTCTTCCGCCAGCGCCCTGTATGCCGCGTAGCCCCCAACCAGGTCCTCGCGGCAGGAGATCGCCTGGAAGACCGGCTCGCTGAAACTCTCGTCCAGCTCGAGTTCGACTGCGAAGGAAACCAGTTCTGCAAGCCTCTCGCCAGCCGACTCCCCCGCGGAGAGTTCCTCGATGAGCGGTACGATACTC
Organism: Chromatiales bacterium; assembly: GCA_050116235.1. Classification (GTDB taxonomy): domain Bacteria; phylum Pseudomonadota; class Gammaproteobacteria; order Chromatiales; family Chromatiaceae; genus Sva-25. Next base: position 3,829 of record JASFPB010000104.1, read on the forward strand.
TCTGCCATGTCGCTGCTGTAGGTTGCCGCAAAAAGCGTCATGTAGAGACGGCTGCCCGTAATAACAGGTTCGATCGGCTCACCCTTGTTGCGCACAGCCTCTACTCGCACCGGCTCCCTGTCGTACTCCTCCATGAGCTGCACCAGCCGGGGCTTGAGATCGGGACGCCCCCGGTTCTCGAGGACACGCTCGACCGCTCGCCCGAGAACCATTGGCCAGCTGAGGAAACCGTCCTTGTCATGCGGGTAGACGGAATCCAGCACCAGGTTGCTCACGAGCTGCGGGTAACGCCGCTCTGTCTCGAGCGCAATGCGAGTGCCGTAGGAAGCACCGAAGAGCGTCCATGGACCGGGCTGGACAAGATTGATGATATCGGCAAGATCGTCACTGTTGAGAGCCGTGCTGTAGTCTTCAAGGCGGTAGCCCCCGGCAAGGAGGCGATCCCGGCAGGCACGCAGATAGTCGAGATAACGTCTGTTTTCACCGCGCAGGTCAAGCACCAGCTGCAGGTCGCGCTCGATACCCGAAAGCACTTCCGGGCAACGCAGCGCCGGTTCTGCAAGCCCGGTACCACGCTGGTCGTAGAGCACGAAATCACGACCCAGGTCATAATGCTCGATATCTGAAAACCACCATGAGATGGTTATCGGATCGAGACCCGAAGCACCGCCCGGACCACCCTGGATGAAGATGACTGGCGAAGGGTCGTTGCGCAGGCGGGAGTTCCTGACGATGACAACCGGCAGTCGGTGTCTTCCGCCCTGCCCGCTCTCGCGCGTTGTCACCATGCCACACTCGACGCGCTTGCCGGCAGGAATCCCGAACCAGCATGGCGTGGGGCTATAAGCGGCTCCATTATCGAGCCGCAGGTTCGGAACGGCGAGTGTGCCGGCGTACCAGCGCCACAGCAGGAAAAGCAGCAGTGGCAACAGCAGCCAGGACAGCCTTTTCGTCATGGGTGGTCCATCGTTGATTGGCGGTTCCCGCCCGGCCCGCTAAACGGATAGAATGGCCGGATTGTTCTGATATCGCGGAGATCGAACGTGCGCATGACACCGCAGGAGTTTCGTTCCTGGGAAACAAAACGGATCACACTGCTCGGCATGTCCGGCGTCGGCAAGACACGACTTTCGTCGCTGCTGCCGCGCAGCAAATGGTATCACTTTTCCGGTGACTACCGGATTGGCAGCCATTATCTCGACGAGGCGATCCGCGACAATATCAAGCTGCAGATGATGCAGGTCCCTTTCCTGCGCGACCTGCTGCGCAGTGACTCGATCTTCATCAGCAACAACATCAGCTTTCACAACCTGCATCCGCTCTCGTCGTTTCTCGGCAAGGTCGGCAATCCGAACCTCGGCGGGATCGGCCTGGGGGATTTCCAGCGCAGGCAGCAACTGCATCATGACGCCGAAGTGAGGGCCATGCTCGATGTGCCCGATTTCATTCGCAAGGCGAAGGAGATCTATGGGTACGACCACTTCATCAATGACGCCGGTGGCAGCCTCTGCGAACTCGACGAGCCGCAGGTGATGGAGACCCTCGCAAAGCAGACGCTGATACTCTACATCCGCGCCACGAAAGAGGATGAGGAGCGCCTTATCGAACGTGCCAGGAGCGACCCCAAACCGCTCTACTACAGGCCCGATTTCCTGCAGAAGGCGCTCGACGACTACCGCGCCGAATTCGGTAATGACTACGTTGCCTGCATCGACCCGGACAGCTTCACGCGCTGGGTCTTTCCACGCCTCTTCCGCGACCGTATTCCGCGCTACGAGGCCATCGCCAGCAAGTATGGATACAGCATCAGCAGCGCCGAAGTGATGCAGCTGAAAAACGACGGGGATCTCCTCGACCTGGTCACCGATGCAATCGCAAGGGGAGAAGCCTGATGCCACTCGTTGCCCACACGAACCTGCCTGCGTTCAGGCGTCTCGAGGAAGAGGGCCACGAGGTACTCTCCTGCGACCGCGCCCGTCACCAGGACATCCGTGAATTGCATATCGGGCTGCTCAACATGATGCCCGATGCGGCGCTTGCGGCGACCGAGCGACAGTTTTTCCGCCTCGTGGGACGCTCGAACCTGATTGCGCAATTCCACATGCACCCCTTTACGCTCGATACCCTGCCGCGCAGCGACAAGGCACGCCAGCATATCGCCGACTACTACGAGACCTTCGATGACATTCGCCGGGACGGTCTCGACGCACTCATCATCACGGGTGCCAACGTGACACATCCCGACCTTAACCAGGAACCTTTCTGGGAACCACTGGGCGAGGTCATCGCCTGGGCTTACGAGAATGTCACCTCGACACTCTGTTCCTGTCTTGCGACCCATGCCGTCCTGCAACACCAGTACGGCATCCACCGCTACAACCTGGGCTTCAAGCGCTGGGGTGTTTTCGAGCACAAGGTGACGCGCCCCGACCATCCGCTCGTCAGCAACAGCGACACCCGTTTCGATGTGCCGCACTCGCGCTTCAACCAGGTCGATCGCAGGCAGCTCGAGGATGCCGGTCTCTGCGTCCTTGCCGAAAGCGATGTCGCAGGCGTCCATCTCGCCGTGAGCCCCGACGGCTTTCGCCAGGTCTTCTTCCAGGGCCATCCCGAGTACGACATCAACAGCCTGCTGAAGGAGTACAAGCGCGAGGTCGGCCGCTACTACAATGGCGAACGCCCCGACTATCCGCCATTTCCCGAGAACTACTTCGACCGGCAGGTCCAGGCGATTCTCGGCGAGTATCGCGAGCGGTGTGACAGGGCCGTTGCCGACGGCAAGCCGCTGCTGCCTTTCCCCGAGGAGATCCTGCTGCCACTGCTCGACATCACCTGGCGTGACACGGCGAAGGCGCTTGTCAGCAACTGGCTCGGGCTCATGTACCAGCTGACCAATTCGCAACGAAACCTGCCTTTCATGGAGGGTGTCAATCCCGAGGATCCGCTCGGTATTCTGTCGCGCTGATGATTCGCTTCGAGGGCGTCACGCTGCTGCGGGGCAGCAAGCGACTGTTCGGGGATTCGTCCATCACCATTCATCCCGGTCAGAAAGTCGGACTGACAGGGCGCAACGGCACCGGCAAATCGAGCCTCTTTGCGCTGCTACTCGGCCAGCTCGAGGTCGACGCCGGCGATCTCGGCATGCCGGAGCGCTGGGTCATCGCCCACGTGGCCCAGGAGACGCCGTCGAGCGAGAAGAGCGCACTGGACTACGTGCTCGATGGCGATGGTGAACTGCGAGAGCTGCAGCAGGCCATTGAGACGACTGCGGACGGCCAGCGCCAGGCCGAATTGCATGCGGCGCTCGAGGCGA
>JASFPB010000105.1:0-7140 GCA_050116235.1 Chromatiales bacterium
GTTAAGCGTTGTGGCAAGCATAGCCCACATGGCGATGATCCAGACCGGCGCAAAACCGCCAGCGAGCTGTCCGAAGGGATAAACCACGATGCCTGCAAGTGTCAGCAGGTTCTCCCACACCAGGCCGATGCCCAGGGCGATGAGAACGAGCTGCGCCTCAGCCTGTGGAGATGGGCTCGTGAGGAGATGCCAGGTCACCACGGCTGCAACCACCAGCAAACCCAGCCAGTGGAAATTGCCAGCACCCAGCAATACCACCGCCAGCCAGCCAGCCTGAAAGAATACGAAGTTAAGCAGTTTCTGTTTCATCGTCATCTCTCCTTTTGAAACGGTAATGAGCGACAAACCATTCGTTTCCATCCCTGTAACCGAAAAGCTCGGCGCAGGCCATAAAGAACATGCGCCAGCGTTGCCACCATATCGCTGCAAAATCCTTGCCATAGGTGTCTTCGAAGAGTGGCCAGAGCAGTTTTCTGTTGTGATCCATCTTCTGCAGCCATGCATTGCAGGTCTTCTCGTAGTGCTGACCTTGCCAGAACCAGCGTTGCTCCAGGATGAGATCCTCCTGACAACGCAGTGGAAGATCAGCGCTGGGCATCATGCCTCCCGAGAAAAAATGACGGCTCATCCAGTCACCCGTCCCCCTGTCCTGGAAGAGGTAGGGAATATCGCGGTGGACGAAGATGTGCATGAAGAAGCATCCGTCGGCTTTGAGCCAGTTGCTGATGCGTCCCATGAGCAGTTCCCAGTTTCGCATATGCTCAAACATCTCCACCGAGACGATTCGGTCATATTTCCCATCGGCCTCGAAATCATTCATGTCGGCAGTGATGACACTGATGTTCTGCAGCCCTTCACCGGCAGCCTTTGCGCGGATAAATTCGCCCTGCGAGACGGAGTTGGAGACGGCGGTGATTTCACTGTCAGGGTAGTGACGCGCCATGAAGAGCGAGAGAGAACCCCAGCCGCAGCCAAGTTCGAGAATATGCTGGCCGTTAGAGAGAGCGGCATGTTCGCAGGTTTGCGAGAGCCCTTCCTCTTCAGCCTTATCGAGAGAAGTAACGCCATCGGCCCAGCAGGCACAGCTGTACTTGCGGTGGTCTCCGAGCACCGTCTCGAAGAAGGCGGCAGGCACCTCGTAGTGTTGCTCGTTGGCCAGTTCAGGGACATCAGCGACAGGTCCTTCGCGCATCATCTCGAGAAAGGCCTGCTCCTGTGTGGCAGCCCGCTCGAGGTCACCAGCAGCGATATCATCGAGTCGCTGTTTCAGGAGTCGGCGAATGCCCGCACGCACAAGCGTGTCGGGGAGGATTCCTCTTTCCGTCATTTCGAGTGCTTTCTGCTGGTTCATGAGTTGCTCTTCCACTGTTGGTATGTGGCAATCTTAGGCAAACCGTGGTGAAACAAATCTCAAGCAGATGTTAAAAAAAGCTCAAAACGGGGATTTTTCTGCGGTAATGGCAACATCCACTGAATAAATTTTCTGTCGTGGCATGCATTCGAGATGAAGCGACAAGAGCTCACGCTCCTGATTCGCGGAGAAAACCCGACTACTGTCTCTTTTTGCCTTTCCTGACGTGTTGCATGAGGCGGCGACGCTTGCTGACCTGGCGGTCAGTAAGCTTGTTCTTCTTTCCTTCAAAGGGATTATCGCCACTGCGAAATTCGAGAATCAGCGGCGTCCCCTGCAGCTGCAGTGCCTTGCGGAAGCGCCCTGCAAGATAGCGCTTGTAACTCGCGGGCACAGATTCGGTCTGGTTGCCGTGGATAATGATGCGCGGAGGATTCTTGCCGCCCTGGTGCGCATAGCGCAACTTGATACGGCGGCCGCGAACCAGCGGCGGCTGATGCTCTGTTACACAATCCTCGAGAATCTGTGTGATACGGCTGGTTTTGAACTCACGCATCGCGTTGGCATAGGCGTGTTGCACATGCTTCAGCAGAACGCCGACGCCACTCCCGTGTAGCGCTGAAACATAGTGCCAGCTGGCAAAATCGAGAAACGCCAGCTTGCGTTCAAGATCCTCTTTCACCTTTGCACGCTGGTCCGAAGAGAGACCGTCCCACTTGTTGACGACGATCACGAGGGCCCTGCCGCTCTCGACCAGATGACCGGCAAGGTGCGCATCCTGCTCGGTCACTCCCTCCTGTGCATCGAGGAGCAGCATGCAGACATTTGCCTCCTCAATCGCCTGCAGTGTCTTGACGATGCTGAATTTTTCAATGGTTTCCTTCACACGGCCACGCTTTCGCACACCGGCCGTGTCGATGAGCGTGAAGCGCTGTCCATTCAGTTCGAAAGGAACCGGGATGCTGTCGCGCGTGGTACCCGGCATGTCGAAGGCGACGACACGTTCCTCACCGATGAGCCTGTTGATGAGCGTGGATTTGCCAACGTTGGGTCTGCCGACTACGGCGACCTTGATGCCCTGCTTCTCATCCTCCTCTTCCGATCTTTCCGGAGGTGGTGGAAAGGTTTCCAGAACATCGTCGATGAGCTGGCGGACGCCGCGTCCGTGAGCTGCAGCGATAGCCACGGGTTCACCAGCGAGACCGTAAAAGTCGGAGACGGCAACGGTCGGATCAAAGCCTTCACTCTTGTTGACAACCAGGGTGACAGGCTTGCCGGTGCGTCTCAATCGCTCGGCGATCGTTTCGTCGCGTGCATTGCAGCCATCGCGTGCATCGACGAGAAAGAGCACATGATCAGCTTCATCTATCGCCTGCCAGACCTGTTGCTCCATGAGCGGATCGACACCCTCTTCATCGCCACTGAGGCCACCCGTATCGACAACGACATAGGGGAAGGCGCCGAGGCGGCCAATACCATACTGGCGGTCACGAGTGAGTCCAGGGAGGTCGGCAACGAGCGCGTCACGCGAGCGCGTCAGTCGGTTGAAGAGTGTCGATTTACCAACATTGGGACGCCCGACGAGGGCGATGACGGGCAGCATCGCAACAGGCAATCAGGGAGGAGAGACGGATGCGAGTTCGCCCGCTTCACCGTAGACATACACACTGGAACCATTGGAAACCAGAGGGGCGGAGACCCTGGAACTCACAGGACGAACACGCGAGACAATACGTCCGTCTGTAGTTGAAAGCCAGTGGAGGTAACCCTCGAGGTCAGCAACGGCGACATGGGACCCGACAACGACAACCGGGGAGAGCTGGCGCCCTGCAAGCAGTTCCTGCTTCCACAGGATGGATCCGTCCTCGCGACTGATGCCGAAGACGTGACCGTTGGAATCCGAGGCATAGAGATTGACACCGTCGGAAGCAAGGCCCTGATGGGAGGAAAACCCCCGGCGCCAGCGCACATTGCCATCACTTTTATTGACTGCGGCCATATCACCCTGGTAGCTGGTTACGAAGAGCGTATTACCGGCGAGCACCATATTGCCGTCGATGTCGACGATCTGTTCGAGTTCATTCCTGCCACTGGCATAGGCGATCGGCGTCTCCCAGACCGGGATTCCCGTCGAGGCATTCAGCCTGACGAGGCGGCCGCCATCCATGCCACAAAAGAGCGCATTACCATCGAAGACCGGCATGCCCGACCCGCGCAGGCTGAGCACCGGCGGAGCGCGGTGGAACAGCCAGCGCTGCTCTCCTGTCGCGCTATCGAGCCCGACAATCTTGCCGTCATTGGTGTGGACCGCAACAATGCCGTTGCCTGCTGCGGGCACCGAGGTAACCTCGGTCGAGACTGTCGCACGCCAGCTCTCGGTTCCGCCTGACTGGCTGAGCGCAATAACCTCGCCCTCGGTAGAGCCCACAATAACCAGCCCGTTGCTCGCACCCGGACCGCCGGCGAGTTCGATTCCGGCATCCTTGCTCCAGATCGTCGAGCCGGTCTGGCTGTTGAGGGCGAGAATGGTGCCACCGTAATTGGCCGCATAGAGTGTCGAACCATCCAGAGAGACAACGAGTCTCACGCCCTCCTCGTCGGTTCCTTCACCAATATCCCTGCTCCAGTTGACCCTCGATGCCAGCGGGCTGGCCAGCTCGGTCAGTTCGGAGATATCGACAGCAGGTTCCACGCGGGAAAACCAGCTGCACCCGGAAGTCAGGAGAGTTATCGCAGCAAGGAGTGCGAGAAGTTGCTTCATGTTTCTTCCTGCAGTTCAGTCAGCAAATAATTGACCACTTCGTCACTGGCTCCGAGCGCACTGGCCTCCTCGAGAGCCTTGCGAGCATCCTCTCGATTGCCCTGCATGTAGGCAATCTGCCCACGCAGGCTGGCCGCTTCCGCAGCAAAGGCACCGGAACCGAGTCTGTCAATAATGATGCCAGCCTCGTCGAACTTGCCCACGGAAACGAGCAGACGCGCGAGACGCAGATCGATCACTGATTGCATGGCAGTGTCGCTGATGCTGGTCCTTGTCTTCTCAAGAGTCGCCATTGCGCTTTCCAGGTCACCTGACTCAGCCTGCTGCCGGGCCAGTTCAAGGGAAGCAAAGTCACTATAGGCAGTGTTTGCGAACTCGTCATTGAGTCCCGCGAGGGCCTCGGCTGTCGCGCCCGGCTGTGATTGCTCCGCGGTCTGTACGAAACGATCATAGGCTTCAGCGCCATCTGCAGCCCTGTTCACCTGATAACTGTCCCAGAACTGCCAGCCGAATATGCCACCAAGACCGATGACGACACCGGCGACAATAGACATGCCGTTTTCCTTCAGCCAGGCCTTGACCTTCTCGACCTGTTCTTCGTCTGTCAAATGATCACTCACTCGAGTACCCCTTTCATGTAGTGTGGCAGCTGCTCAATGGGCAGTTCCTGCTGTTCCCCCCCCTCTCGAAGGGGCTTCAGTGCGATGACACCCTTGTCTCTCTCATCCTCGCCGAGGATCAGGGCATAGCGTGCTCCACTCCTGTCGGCCTTCTTGAACTGGGACTTGAAGCCCCCGCCACCGCAGTGTACAAGGAGGCGCAAGCCTGGCAAGGTCTCGCGCAGTCGTGCCGCGATACACTGGGCGTCGATTGTCGCATTGCCGGTAGTCACAAGGTAGAGGTCGGCAGTTTCAGGAGTCTCGAGACTCCCCTGCTCCTGCAGCAAGGCGATGACTCGCTCGATTCCGATGCCGAAACCGATACCGCAGACAGGCTTGCCACCGAGCTGTTCCACGAGGCCATCATAACGCCCGCCGGCACAGATCGTACCCTGTGCGCCGAGCCGATCTGTAACCCATTCGAAAACCGTGCGCACGTAGTAATCCAGACCTCTGACGAGACGTTCGTTTACGACGTACGGAATACCGGCCTTGTCGAGACCGGCGCGCAGCCTCTCGAAATGCGCGAGCGACTCGTCACCGAGATATTCCATCAGGGTGGGTGCTTCTGCAACGATTGCCTGGATGTCAGGATTTTTCGAATCCAGCACACGCAACGGGTTGGTATGCAGACGCCGCTTGCTGTCCTCGTCAAGCGCATCATGATGCTGCGAAAGGTATTCAACCAGCCTGCCTCGATAGTTTGCACGCTCTTCGGGAGTACCGAGGGTATTGAGCTGAAGTTGGACATCGGATATCCCGAGCGCCCTCCAGATGGCAGCACTCATCAGCAGGATCTCGAGATCAACGTCAGGACCTTCGAAACCGAATGCCTCGACACCAAACTGGTGAAACTGTCTGTAGCGGCCTTTTTGCGGACGTTCATGCCTGAACATCGCACCACGGTACCAGAGTCGTTGTGTCTGGTTGTGCAGAAGTCCGTTCTCGATACAGGCCCGGACAACCCCTGCCGTTCCTTCCGGACGCAGTGTGAGAGAATCCCCGTTCCTGTCCTCGAAGGTGTACATCTCCTTCTCGACAATATCCGTCACTTCGCCGATTGCGCGCATGAAAAGCTGGCTCTGTTCGAGCACAGGCGTGCGAATCTCCTGGTAACCGAACGCATCAAAGACATTCTGCATCGCCTCCTCAACGTGGCGCCACAGCCATGACTCTTCCGGCAGAATGTCATGCATTCCACGGATCGCCTGGATCTTGCCCATCAGCCTTCGCGCGCCTCCAGGGTGAAACGCGCCACATTACCGCTCGTATAGGGTTCGAGGTCAAAGCGTTTGCTGCCGACAAGGAGTTCAACTGCCTCTGCATTGCCGAGCACGAAGCGGAATGGCGCATCGCCTTCGATATTTGTCGTATCGCCGTCACGCATCTCGCCGCTGAGTACAACTTCACCATTGCTGTCCGTCACCTGTACCCAGCAAGATGCTGAAAAGCTGATACGGATATTCTTCTGCGGGGACTCCGTCGCCGCAGGAACATCCTCCGCGCCCGCCCCTGTCAGATCGGTCGCAGCTTCCTGGCCAGTGCTGCCGGCATCGGCGATGCGGTCGAGCTGATCCAGAGCAGCGGGTTTTTCGATCGCGGTTTCGAGTGGAATTCCGATCGCTTGCACGGGCGGGCCATTCCCCGCCTCTGTTGCCGGTGCATCCTGGAGGGAGGGCTCAACCGTTTCCGTGGCAGGCACTTCTTCGAGTGGCGTTTGTCCTGATTGCTCAGCCGTCTCGACTGTCTCGACTGCAGAATTGTCCGTAGCGACCGGCAGTGATTCAGACGAGATCCCGGCATCGGTTGCAGAATCGGTCATATCGGAACTTTCGACCGGTGGCAGAAGAATCTGCTGGTTCGTCTCAGCGTCGAGAGTCGTTCCTGCCCCGGCAGGCTCTGCGGTCGCAGGGATCTCTCCGGATGACGTCTGCGGCTGTTCTCTCAGCGGGAAGTCGATATCGACACCCGGGATGGACACCTCGCCCTTCCACCAGAGAAAGGCCAGCAGCAGTAACCCGAAGAGAATCATCCAGCCGATCGCCTTGATCAACCAGCCACTACCAGTCGGCTGGTCAGGTATCTGTCGCGCTCGGGGCTGGTTAAGGACCGGTATGCCGTCGTCAGTAAAATCATCGAATGCTGTCTTGACCTGCTCGTAGGGAATGTTTACGAGCTTGGCATAGTTCTTGATGTAGCCGAGGGTGAAGACACGTGAGGGCAGTTTTGATCGGTCGCCATTCTCCAGCGCCGTTACAATACCACTGACGAGGTGCAGTTCACTTGCAACCTCATCGATCGAAAGCTTCGCCGCCTCACGCGCCTCCCTGAGCATGCTGCCTGCTGATTTGGCAGCAGCGAATTCCTGC
>JASFPB010000106.1:0-7125 GCA_050116235.1 Chromatiales bacterium
TGGCATCGTCTACCTCCTCTTCACACTCTCTGCAGCAGCCTCGATCCTTACCGGAATCCTGCTCGGTGTCATGCCTGTGAATACACTGCTCCCGGTCCTGTTGCTGGTTGCAGTATCTCCGATTGCCCTGATGGCGGCAAAGAGGATAGACGACAGCAAGAGGCTGATTCCGTTGATGACGCTCAACCTGGTCGTAACGCTGGTCGTTCCGGTTCTTCTCTCGGTCTCCATGCTGACACTGTGAGGCTTTTGCCCCCTCTTTTCCTGGACGAACGCGGCTCAAAGGAGGCTCTTTCACCAGGGCAGAGGACCATTTTCGGCTAATCCTCGTCATGGCGGTTCTTCTGAGTCAGCCGGGCTGTGTGCCCGGTGCTATCCTGCTCTCAGGCAAAAACGCTTGCTGACAGGCAGAGGTGAGCTGGACTGTTGACGGGAGAAAATTGCTGCTCGAGGAGCTGTGTCTGGTCCTCTCCCGGACGGTGCGATCCTTGCTATTGTCCTGTTCACTCCTCTTTTCCTGAATAGACATAAGTTGTTCTTATCAATAGCCTTCCTGCTGCATTTTTCGCGAAACAACCCGGTGAAAACTGTCAGTTCCTAGATCGAGATCAAGGCAGCCGTTGCAGTGCACTGCTTTACTTTTGTGTAGATAAGGGCTTCAAAAGAAGTTCCTTGGTATGTGGAAAGACCAAAAAGGAGGGAGCAATCATGAAAATGCGTTTATCCGCAATTTTTACAACAACACTTCTGCTCGGCTTGTGGTTGGGTCTCACCCCTGTCACATTGCTAGCCGAGGAGGCAAAGGAGGTCGATCGTTCAGGCTGGTACAAGGAGATCGTTGACACCGCGTACGTCGCGCAGCAGGCAATCATCCCTCCCAAGGATGGTGTCATGATCATCGATTCGAGGCCTTCGAGGAAATACGACAAGGGCTTCGTCCTTACTGCTGTCAATATTCCCGATACCCAGTTCGAGAAGCTGACGGATCGTCTGCCGGAGGACAAGTCGACAGAGCTGATTTTCTACTGCGGGGGTGTAAAGTGCCCGCTGAGTCACAAATCGGCTTTTTCTGCAGAAGCACTGGGTTATACCAACGTCAAGGTTTATGCAGAGGGCTATCCAGCCTGGGTCGCCAACGGCAATCCTCCCGAGATCAGCGCCAAGCATCTGAAAAAACTGATCGACAAGGGCGAGAAGATGACACTTGTCGATGCCCGTCCGGCCCGGAAGTTCAAGAAAGGCGCCATTCCGACAGCTGTCAATATTTCCTGGACCCAGTTTGACAAGATGACTGACAAGCTTCCTGCCGACAAGGCAGAGCTGCTGGTCTTCTACTGCGGCGGTTACAAGTGTGTCCTGAGCCCCAAGTCGGCAGCCAGGGCTGGCGAGATGGGTTATACCAACGTGGCACTCTTCCAGGCCGGCTATCCTGCATGGAAGGAAGCCTATGGAGATAGCGCTGCATCCCTCGAAACGGGCGAAGAAGAGGGCATGCTGACCATTGCTTCATTCACTCGTTTGCTGAAGGAGGATCCGGACAGCGTCCACCTGATTGATGTTCGGGACCAGAGTGAAGTGGATGCTGATGGCACATTTGCAACCGCAAGAGTACTCCCTGTTGACCAGGTGGAAGATGAGATCGAGAGCCTGCCGACCGACAAGCCAATTGTCTTCTTCTGTTCAACTGGCGCGCGCAGCGGCGAGGCATATGACATGGTCAGAATGGTACGTGATGACCTCAAGCTCTATTTCCTCGAAGCAGCTGTCGAGTTCAAGAAGCAGGAATACCCGAACGTTACGCCAGCTGAGTAACCGATTTCCTGCAGAGTAAAACAGGATCCCGCGTGCCGGCGAAAAGCAGTTCCCGGCACGTGGTTCTTCAACCATCACAAGGTGTTGTGAACGTGACACGATTAGTTCGCTTGATATCGATGCAGTCAGTTATGACCCTGATGCTGCTTGTCTCTTCTCCGCTTTTTGCCAAAGAGGCAGACGAATTCAGGCAGTCAACAGCCGACCATGGTGAATTCGAGCAGTTGAAACAGGCTTTTGAGACAGGGCCGGATGTGACGAGGGCATGCCTGGGTTGCCACACGAATGCTGCACGACAAATCCATCAGTCCACGCACTGGACATGGGAATTCAAGAACCAGGAAACAGGCCAGTTGCTCGGCAAGCGCCATGTTGTCAACAACTTTTGCCTGGCTGCCACGCCGAATATCGAGTCCTGTTCTTCCTGCCATATCGGTTATGGCTGGGAAGAGGAGGAATTTGATTTCGAATCGGAACAGAATGTCGACTGTCTGGTCTGTCATGACACGACGGGCACCTACTCCCGCCTTGCGCTTCGCGATCCTGAGAAGAAAAAACCGAACCTGAAAAAGATCGCACAGAATGTCGGCAAGACAAGCCGTCAAACCTGCGGCACTTGCCATTTTCAGGGTGGGGGCGGCAAAGGCGTCAAACACGGCGACATGGACCCGACGCTGGTGCATCCGGACATCTTTGTCGATGTGCACATGGATGCCGACGGGATGAATTTTTCATGCTCAACCTGCCATGTCAGCGACGCACACGAGATCAGCGGAAGCCGTTATGCGCCGACGGCGGTCGATCAGGAAAAGGTTGTGGTCGCCGGGCGGGACGGTCGCACCACATGCCGGTCATGCCATAGTGGCGAGCCTCACGAGAAGGATGAGCGACTCAATCATCATGCCCGGACGATTGCCTGCCAGACATGCCATATCCCGAAACTCTCTCGTGGCGATTACCCGAGCAAAATGTGGTGGGACTGGTCCGAAGCAGGCAAGCGCGATGAAAGCGGCCAGCAGTATTCGGTTCTTGATGAGGCAGGTCTCGAGGTCTACAACTCCAAGAAAGGTGATTTCACCTGGGAGCGTGACAACATACCAGAGTATCGCTGGTTCAATGGAACCATCCTCTACACATTGCCCGGTGAGGAAATCGATCCCGATTCTATCGTCAAGGTGAACCGGTTGCTCGGAGGCCCGGATGAGGGTAACTCCAGGATCTGGCCGGTCAAGGTCATGCGCGGCAAGCAACCCTATGACCTGGAGTACAACACCCTGCTGACACCCCAGACAGTGGGAAAAGAGGGTTACTGGAAAACACTTGACTGGAACCAGGCACTGACCCTCGGCAGTGAGGCGATGAACAAGCGGTTCAGTGGGGCCTATGGTTTCGTTGAAACAGAAATGGACTGGCTTGCTTCGCATATGGTGCCACCGGCTGACCAGTCTCTCGGGTGTGCGGATTGTCACAGTACCCAGGGGCGACTTGCCGGCCTGGGTGGCATCTATATTCCGGGAACAGGGAGTGCGGCATGGCTTGACCGGATCGGCCTGTTGATTGTTCTCGCGACCCTTCTGGGTATCCTGGGGCACGGTGCATTCAGGCTATTTCTCAGACTGAGAAGGAGGTAGAAAGGTGAAGAAGGAACCTGATGAGCTGCAGAGATTAATCGAGCAGGGCTCGCTGCGAAGAAGAGGTTTCCTCGTACTCTCCTCCAAAGCGCTACTTGCCGGATTGGCTGCCGTTTTCATACCGGGTGCTCTGAAAGCAACTCCGGCCTCGGTAAAAGAGAGTATTGCACTCCTGACGGGGAATGCCGAGGTGGAGAAGGGGCTTGTCACTGTCAGTATGCCGAAGATCTATCACCAGCCGGAATTTGTTCCGATCAGGATCACTGTCGAGAGCCCGATGACACCTGATGACTACGTCAGGGCTGTGCATCTCTTCGCCGAAAGAAACCCGGAACCTGGCGTCGCTTCCTTCGCTTTCACGCCTGAGTGCACAAAGGCAGAGGTCATTACACGTCTGCGGCTTGTGCAATCGCAGATTGTTGTTGCTGTCGCGGAGATGAGTGATGGCAGTTTCTACATGGGCAAGGGTTTTTCCAAGATCTCAACCGGGGCCGGCAGTTGTGGCTAAGTACGGGGATAACCAATGAATCACAATCTCTACATCAAACTGCCAGAGAAGGCTCAACAGGGCGATGAGGTGTTTGTCCGGGCCAGGATGGATCACGTGATGGAGTCGGGCTGGCATAAAACGGAGGAAGGAGAGACTATTCCGCCAAACCGCATCAGGGAATTCACCTGTGATTACAATGGCAAGACAGTTTTCAAGGCATCTTTCGAAGCAGGGGCCGCACCCAATCCGTATCTTGGTTTTTACATCCGTGCCTCAGAAACCGGCAGTGTGGAGTGTCACTGGATAACCGAGGAGGGTAAACGGCTGACGACCTCAGCGGTTCTGACTGTAACTTAAAACGCTCCAGGGCGAAGGTGGTGACAATGAGACGGTATCTTGCAGTACTTCTGGCGGTCTCAATGCTCTTGCCATTGGGTCTGGTTTATGCCGCCGAAAATGATGAAGGTGATTGGCGACGCGGTCGCATCTATTACCGTACGACCTGTACTGACTGCCACAAGCAGATGACAGGTGAGGGTATTTCACCGGCAGAGAAAACAATCGCAGAGTGGAAGGCCTACCTGGATGCAAACAGGCATGATCAATCAGGCAGGACGAATCCCTTTGTGAGCTATTACGTCAGTCAGCAATATCGCGAAACGATTCGTGAGAGTAACAAGGTTGCCGACAAGCTGATCGATCTGCCGGATGAGGCATTGATGAAAGATGTTCGAGCCTTTCTGGTTCATGGTGCCAGCGATTCTGACAACCCGACCCGTTGCCGCTAGGAGTTGATACTGATCAGGTCCACGTCATGAGTGAAAAAACTCTCATGCTTCGCGTCTTCGACGCGACATTCAAAAGATCCTGGTCTCCCTATGCAGGGGCGATCGCGATCCTGCTGCTTTGTCTCGGCCTGATGCAACAGGGACTCTTCTGGGGAGTGTTTGGCGGCCTGAAACTCTGGGGTGATCATCTCAACAGTTTCATCGGGCTGGCCCCGCTACTGGGCATCAGTGACGAGTTGCAGGGTCCTCTCATGCACCGGATGTCACTGATGAATATCGTACTGCTTCTTGGTGCATTGAGTGCAGCACTCATTTCCCGCCAGTTCAGAATCAACCGTCCGCCGCCACTGGAGTATGTCTGGGGTGCCGGTGGCGGGATTCTCATGGGACTCGGTTCGACACTCGCGGGTGGCTGTACAGTCGGCGGATTTCTGACGCCGGCGATGTTTTCCTCCCCTGCAGGCTGGACGATGTGGGCAGGGCTGCTTGTTGGTGTTGTCGTCGGACTGAAACTCCTCTTCTGGACATTCGAACATGTAAGCTGGGGCATGACGGCTCCGGCAGCGGGGTCACGCAGGCCGTTGTTACCCTACTTTCCGATCATCGGTTGGCTCCTGATGGCAGCTGTCTTTGCCTGGTCGGTGACATGGGCGCTATCGGATGACAGGTTTGAATCGAACCGTGCCTTTCTGCTGGCGGCAGTCTTCCTGATTGGTTTTGTCATGCATCGTTCGAGATTCTGCGTCTCCCGCTCCCTTCGTGAACCATTCATGACGGCTGAAGGCGAGATGTCGAAAGCGGTCATGCTGCTGCTGTTGCTGGGCATTCCGGCAGGTTCCCTCTTCCTGCAGCAGGGGAGCGTAGATCCCTATCTCGCCATACCTGCCACTTTCTGGCTCGGATCAGTGGTTGGTGGAATTCTGTTTGGTGTCGGGATGATATTCGCCGGCGGGTGTGCCTCGGGTAGCATCTGGAGAGCAGCGGAGGGCAACCTCAAACTGGTGGTGGTGCTCTTCTTCTTTGCATGGTCCGGTTCGGTTTTCTGCGGTATTTTTGACCGGCTCGGCATCATGACGCCTGACTACGATATCGATTTTCTTGACGGGATCCCCGAGATCACCAATGTCGGTTTTCAGGCTTATTTTCCCGATCTTTTCAATGGCTGGACAGTTGCCTACATCGTTCCCTTGATCCTGATCATCATCTGGTACCTGCTGGTCAACTACAATGAAAAGAAAAAGCACTATACGGTTGTATAAAGAAAAGAAGAGCCGTAAAAGTTTTCTTCAGGATCACTTGCTGATTTATGCAAGTCCTACTTGAGACAGGCAGAGGATCGTTGTGTCAAAGATATTACTTTTCACGCGTTTTGAACGTTTCTGGCACTGGTCCCAGGCTATCCTGGTGATCATGATGCTGATTACAGGTGCAGAAATTCATGCGCTCTTCAGTCTGTTTGGATTCGAGCAGGCAGTCGCTCTGCATGAAATGGCTGCCTGGGCCCTGATCACCCTCTGGATTTTCGGAACATTCTGGCATTTCACAACAGGAGAGTGGCGACAGTACACCCCCACGACAAAGAACCTGCTGGGCATGATGCGCTATTACGCCTACGGAATCTTTCGTGACGAGGACAAGCCGTGGAAAAAGACACGGCGCGCCAAACATAATCCCTTGCAGCGCCTCGCCTACATGGTGATCCAGGTATTTGTCACGCCGCTTGTCTGGATAACAGGGCTTCTCTATCTTTTCTATGCGAGCTGGTCGCTCACCGGGTTGAACGAGATCATCTCGCTGGAACGTGTTGCAGATCTTCATGTGATCGCCGCCTACGCAATGGCAGCTTTTCTGATTGTCCATCTCTACATGGTGCTGACCACTGGTCACCCCTGGTATGCATCGGTGAAGTCGATGCTGACGGGGCGCGATGAGGAAACCGAACGCCATGAGAAAAAAGAATGAGGGCAGGTCTCCTCTCTGTTGTTTCTGCTGCCCTCTGTTTACTAGCAGGTACGCTTTTTGCAGCTGAGATGATCGGGCGAGAGGGATGTGTGACCTGCCACACCCCGATGGATCACAAAGCCATGCTGCCGCATGACATGCAGGATGAGGATTCCTGCGAATTGTGCCATGGTCCGGGCTCTGATCATATGGACACCGAGAGCAGCAAGGATATCCGTACGTTCAAGGAGAAGTCACTCGATGCTCTCGATGAGGCCAATGAAGTCTGCCTCAATTGTCACGGCGGGGCGGTGGAGCGACACTGGCCAGCGAGCAGCCACGAGGCAGCAGGGGTAGGCTGTGCCGATTGTCACTCGATACAGCATCCTGGCCAGCCCAGGCCGGAACCATCAGACATGTCGCGCTCCTGTCTCTCTTGTCATGCAGACATCAGGTCAAAGAC
>JASFPB010000107.1:0-7120 GCA_050116235.1 Chromatiales bacterium
GCCGGGAAAACAAGCCTACCGATGCTGCCTCCGCCCTGCTCTCGGCAGCCGAAGCAACCTGGCCCGAGGAACCGCCGCGCACACTGGGTGCACTTGCTGCAAGATTTGAAGGAGAAGCCGCCAGGCAGGTCATGCTGCTCGACCGCGCACTCTATGCCGGCGAGGGTTCGGAATGGAACGGCATGGACCTGCTGAATGCTGTTCGGGATGCATGGAACCCCGGCGGCAAAAGCGAGCACATCGACGATGACATTCTCGACCCCCTCTATCCGCAGCGCTAGCATCCGGAATAAAGGGGTCAGACCCCTTTATCCTCCTTCGCAATGAAAATTCGTCCGTGGGAGCCCGCACCGCGGGCGAATCTTTTGCCGAGTGGGCTCGGCTCCTACGATTGAAGAATTATTGTCATCGCGAACCTCGTATAGCGAGGTGTGGCGACCTCAGGCTCTGATGAAACAATTCAACTCGAGATTGCCACAGTCGCTGCGCTTCTTCGTAATGACACGTGATGGTGTCGGATGCACTAACGCTTGCGTTTCCAGATCATCAGTAGCACCAGGCCAAAAAGCATGCCGCCAAGGTGGGCGAAATGTGCGATACCGGATGCGGTACCAGTGACGCCAGCCCAGAGTTCGATCCCCGCATAGATGATCACGAACCAGCGCGCCTGGATCGGAATTGGCGGGAAGATCAGTACCAGCACCTCGCGAGGAAAGATCATCCCAAAGGCGAGCAACAGGCCGAAAACCCCGCCTGACGCGCCGACAGTCGGATAATACTCACCGCTGTATGAGGAGACCACCAGCTGCACCAGGGCAGCCCCGATGACACAGACAAGGTAATAAACAGCGAAATCACGGGATCCCCAGAAGGCCTCAAGGCGCGAGCCAAACATCCAGAGGGCATACATGTTCAGAAAGATGTGCAGGAAATTGCCGTGCAGGAAAGCATAGGTCACAAGCTGGTGCAGCTTGAATGTCGGCAGGTCTGAAACCTGCTGTGACATGCCGGAGAGATCCAGCGGCCACAACGCCATGTTGATGATCAGCGCTTCCGGGAAAACAAACTGCAGGACGAAGATTGCAAGATTGGCAATGAGCAACAGCTTGACGACTGGTGGGATCTGCATGCGTCGATGTTCCGGGTCAGACAAGTCGGGAAAAGTGGCCCGCTCAATGGGACAGAGGACTCAGGTTAATCACTTTGTCTGCAAACGGCCACTTTTTTTCCGGGCCAGATTCAAAACCGCTTGTGCAGGGCGAGTTGAGCAGGATCAAGCAGCACGCAGCCTGTATTCTTCAGGGACCGATTTATCTCCTTTCCGGCTTTATACTGGGAAGAGGTTCACAGGACAGAGATGATGAGCGAGCAAATCAAAGCCGATATTAACGACCCTGCACTCGCCGATAGCGGTCGCAAGCGCATCGACTGGGCCTTCAGGGAGATGCCCGTTGTCCGTCATATCATAGAGCGTTTCGAACGCGAGAAGCCCCTGGACGGGATTCGGATCAGCGGTTGCCTGCATATCACCACGGAGACGGCGAACCTCGCCAGGGCTCTCAAGGCCGGCGGTGCTGATGTCGTGCTGTGCGCGAGCAATCCGCTGAGTACCCAGGATGACGTGGCCGCATCGCTGGTCGTTCATGATGGCATCGCTGTCTTCGCGCGCTGCGGCGAGGATGACGCCACCTATTACAGCCATATCCATAGCGCCCTCTCCCACAGGCCGCAGGTCACGCTCGACGACGGGGCCGACCTGGTCTCGGAGCTGCACAAGCAGTCGCCGGAATGGATCGACTCTGTCATCGGCGGGACCGAGGAGACGACCACGGGTGTGATTCGCCTGCGCGCCATGGCACAGGATGGTGCCCTGCAGATTCCCCTGATCGCCGTGAACGATGCCGATACAAAACATCTTTTCGACAACCGCTATGGAACAGGCCAGAGCGCCATTGACGGCATCATCCGCGCCACCAATATCCTGCTGGCCGGCAAGCACCTCGCCGTGGTGGGGTATGGATGGTGCGGACGTGGTATCGCGATGCGTGCAAAAGGGCTGGGCGCACGCGTTACCGTCGCCGAGGTGATCCCGACACGTGCGCTCGAGGCGGTGATGGATGGTTATGATGTACTGCCGCTCGAACAGGCCGCAGCACGATCCGATTTCATTATCACGGCAACCGGCGACAAGCATGTTGTCGATCTCCGTCACATGCAGGTCATGAAGGATGGCTGCGTGCTGGCCAATGCCGGTCATTTCAATGTCGAGATCAATATCGACGCGCTTGAATCGCTTGCTTCAGAAGAACACCACCCTCGTCAGCATGTCACCGAGTACCATTTGCAGGATGGACGCCGTCTCTGCCTGCTGGCCGAGGGACGTCTCGTGAATCTTGCTGCCGCCGAGGGTCATCCCTCGGCGGTTATGGACATGAGCTTTGCCAACCAGTGCCTTGCCGTGGAATATCTCGTGAAGCATGGCGAGATGCTGACAAACGCCGTTCACCCGGTACCGCGTGAAATCGACGAAGAGGTTGCCCTGCTCAAGCTTGCCAGCATGGGGATCGCGATCGACAGCCTGACCGATGAGCAGCAGCACTATCTCACGTCCTGGCAGGAAGGCACATGAACATACAGGACGAAGCAAGACGCAACGGCCTGATTGCCGAGATACGCGATGAATTCAGCCAGACAGCCGGCTACACAGGCTTCTCCAGGCTCGATGAGAGAGTCGAGAAAGCACTGAAGGAGGTTGATCGCAGCCACTTCATTCCCGATGAGGAACGTGGAGCCGCCTGGATCAATGCCCCCTTGCCGATTGGTCATGGCCAGACAATCTCGCAACCCTACATCGTGGCACTCATGACGCAACTCCTCGATATCGATCCGGGTGACAGGATTCTCGAAATCGGCACGGGCAGCGGTTACCAGGCCGCGATCCTGGCAGCGATGGGAGCCCGCGTCTACAGTGTCGAGATCATCGGCGACCTTGCCGATCGTGCTCGCCGGCAGCTCGAGAAGGCAGGCTTCGAGGTACGTCAGCGCCATACGAATGGCTACAACGGCTGGAGCGACGAGGCACCCTTCGACGGCATCATCGTCACGGCAGCGGGCCGGGAGATTCCCCCTGCCCTCGTCGAGCAACTCAAGCCGGGTGGACGTCTTGTGATCCCTGTCGGGTCACGCTGGGGCTACCAGTCGCTCATGCTCGTCACAAAGGATGCGGACGGCGGAGTGCACGAGAAAGAAGTTCTGGGTGTCGCCTTCGTACCACTCGTCAGGGATTCGGAAGAAGACGGGGCTACATAAATAACTGCAGTCTCAAGGAATTCGCAGCATGCGTTCGCGTTATCCGCCTTCCCTGTCGATTTGGCAACATCCTGAATCAATGGTGTCGAGCACCGAGCCGGTCACCGCGTTTGGCCTGTAAGTCGTGCATCCCTTGAGCCCGAGGCGCCACGCCTGCTCATAGAGGCCACGATACTCATCGTAAGGCATGGATGCCGGGATATTGACCGTCTTGGAGATGGCGCTGTCGACGAAAGGTTGCAGACTTGCCTGCATCTTCAGGTGCAGATCCGGCGACAGCTCCCGGGCGCCGATCCAGGATGGCGGCTCACCCGGCAATCCAAGTTCCCGCCACCGCGTGCAGCCATAGTCCTCGACATCGAACTCCTTCCACTCGCCATCGATACGGACACGGCGTCGATACCGTTTTTCGAAGACAGGCTCGAGGCCACTCGAAATGTTGCCTGCAAGAAGACTTATAGTCCCGGCCGGGGCGATGGCAAGCAGATGACTGTTGCGGATACCGTCCCTGGCGATATCCTCGCGGATCTCTTCCGGCAACCGCTCGATGAATGGTGATGCCATATAGGCAGATGCGTCAAACGCGGGAAAGGCGCCCTTCTCGCGCGCAAGCTCGATGGAGGCGCGGTAAGCCGTGTCACGAATCTGCTGCATGAGTCCTGATGCCAGTGAGAAAGAAGCTTCATCACCGTACTGTATGTTCAGCATCATCAGGGCATCAGCCAGCCCGGTGATACCGAGCCCGATACGGCGGGTTGCCTGCATCTGCTTGCGCTGCTGCGGCAAGGGGTAATGCGACACGTCGATGGCGTTGTCGAGCAGGCGCACAGCATCCCTGACCACCTGCTCGAGACTAGCCCACTCGACTGCAGCATCTTTAGCAAAGGGATCTCTGATAAAGCGTGTGAGATTGATCGACCCGAGATCGCATCCTCCCCAGGGTGGCAGTGGAATCTCCCCACAGGGGTTTGTCGCACTGATCCGCTCTCTCCAGGCGAGGTTGTTTTCGCGGTTGATCTGGTCAACGAAGAGCACACCCGGCTCGGCAGTGTCATAGGCAGCCTGTGTAATCTTCTCCCAGAGCTCGCGTGCCCGCATGGTGCGGAGAACCCGGCAGGCGACAGGCTCTTCGCGTCCCGGCCATGTCGATTGCACCAGGGGCAAGTCACCTTCCCCCTCCCCGAGACTGTCTGCAGGAAACAGCAAAGGCCATTCAGCATCGCTCTCGACGGCTCGCATGAAGGCATCGGTGACCTGCACCGAGAGGTTGAAATGCGTCAGGATGCCCGGTTGCTGCTTGGCCGTGATGAATCTCCCGATATCGGGATGATCACAGCGCAGGGTCGCCATCATTGCACCGCGCCTGTTGCCGCTGGAGACAAGCGTGGCGCACATGGCATCCCAGATATGCATGAAGGAGACCGGCCCCGAAGCGATGGCACCAACCCGCTTCGTGCGCACACCCGCTGGGCGCAGGGTCGAAAAATCGAGACCGATACCGCCACCCATCTGCATCGTGAGCGCACTCTCGCGCAACGCCCTGAATATGCCATCGAGCGAGTCCTCGATCAGCCCCATGACGAAACAGTTGAAGAGTGTGACGTCCCGCCCGCTTCCGGCACCCGCAAGGATCCGGCCACCGGGAAGAAAACGGAAATCATCGAGGATCGCAAGGAAGCGTTGCGCACAGATCCCGGGGTCCGATTCAACCGAGGCAAGCGCCCGCGCAACACGCTCCCGGCTCTCCGCTATTGAGCGTTCACCTTCCTGGCGATAGCGTGTCTCCCAGACCCAGCGGGAAATGGCCTCGCTCATGGGTTTATCCCTTGATGCAGACGAGTGGCTCAAGGCGCGCAACGAGTCTCGCGAGACCGGCCTGCTCGGCAGAGTGGACCACCTCGGTCACATCCTTGTAGGCTCCCGGTGCCTCCTCTGCGATGCCGCGTTTGGACGGAGAGCGCACGAGGATGCCTCTTGCGGCCAATCCCTCCTGTACATCGCGACCACTCCAGGTGCGCGTCGCCTTTCGGCGGCTCATGCTGCGCCCGGCGCCATGGCAGGCAGAGGAAAAAGCACGCTGGTCGCTTCCTTCCATGCCCGCGAGAACATAGGATGCGGTTCCCATGGTTCCACCGATCAGCACAGGCTGGCCTGCAGCTTGCAACCCGGCCGGCAAATCAGGATGGCCTGGCGGCAAGGCCCGCGTGGCACCCTTGCGATGGACGAAGAGCTGTCGCTGCTGCCCGTTGACGATATGTGTCTCGAGCTTGCAGGTGTTGTGCGAGACATCGTAAAGCAGATCCAGATGCGCCTGCGGAAAGAGCTGTGCGATAGCCCCGCGCGTGAGATGTGTAATGATCTCGCGGTTTGCCAGCGCACAGTTGATGCCGGCACGCATGGCGCCAAGATACTCCTGGCCGGTAACGGAAGTGATCGGGGCACAGGCAAGCTCCCGATCGGGCAGATGAATGCCGTGTGATTGTGCCTCCTTGACCATGCGTTTCAGGAACTCGGTGCCAATCTGGTGACCAAGACCGCGTGAGCCGCAGTGGATGCTGATCTTGATGTCATCCATGCTGATACCGAAGGCACGTGCTGCTTCCGCGTCGTAAATCCGCGTCACACGCTGCATTTCGAGATAGTGATTACCCGAGCCGAGGGTTCCCATCTCATCCCGCTGGCGACGCTTGGCGAAGTCTGAAACAGCCGCGGGGTCAGCGCCTTCCATACAGCCATACTCCTCGATGCGTTCGAGATCCGCCGCTTCGCCATACCCCTGCTCGATGGCCCAGTGGGCACCGCCTGCGAGCATGGCATCCATCTCCCGGTTGGAGAGATGCAATGCACCCGTGCTGCCGAGACCAGCGGGAATTTCCCGGAAGAGCGTACTCGCCAGTGCTTCCTGGTGTGACAGCACCTGCTCCGGCGTGAGTCCCGTATGCAGCATGCGCACGCCGCAGGAGATATCGAAACCGACACCACCGGCCGATATCACGCCCTCCACCGGATCGAAAGCAGCAACACCGCCGATGGGAAAACCGTATCCCCAGTGCGCATCCGGCATGGCATAGGATGCCTTGACAATGCCGGGCAAGGTTGCGACATTGCGCACCTGTGTATAGACCTTTTCGTCCATCGCCGTAACAAGTTCCCGCGAGGCGTAGATCACGCCAGGCACGCGCATATCGCCTGTGGCTTCGATCATCCACTCGCTTTCGGACAGGGCTTCAAGGCGATTAAGATCCATACTTTCTCCTCATACATCGACGACGCACTGGGCAAGCCAGCTGCCATCCGCGGTTTCCACAACCCTGAGTTCAGTATAGGTGGCGCCCTTGATCTCAACGACTGGTTCATGGCGCATCCTGTCGATGATCTCGCCGAAGAGCTGCGCCTCGAGACGCCCCTCCTCGATCCTGAGTTCGTAGCGGGAGAAGAGCATGTGGCGCGTCGACATTTCGTAGACGATCGCATTGAGCCAGTCGACGAAAAGCAGCTCCGGGTCCATTTCAAAACGGCTGACCTCGATCATGGCATCCGGCCTGATATCAGCGGGATCCGTGATGATAGCCGTCATCGCCAGGCCTGCCTGCTCGAAGGCCTCGGCCATTGTGCGACCGTATCCCCTGACGCCGATATCGGCCTCGTGCTCGAAATGCTCCCATGCACCCATATCGTCACCTGCAGAGTCTTCTTCTTTCTTTATAACAGGCAACAGATAAACAGCGCATGTGCGGTCTTGCGCAGGATCAAGCGATCGGGAGAAAGCCGGACCAGGGATCGAAGTCGATAATGAATCCACCACCTGATG
>JASFPB010000108.1:0-7094 GCA_050116235.1 Chromatiales bacterium
AAGAACTGCGTAAATGACTTCGACGCGGCCCTATCTCATCCGCGCCTTCTATGACTGGATTGTCGATAATGATCTGACACCGCATCTCGTCATCAATGCCGAGCTGGAAAATGTCACGGTTCCCGGCCAGCATGTCGAAGATGGCCAGATCGTCCTCAACATCAGCCCCAATGCAGTCCAGGCGCTCTCCCTCGAGAATGACTGGATCAACTTCGACGCCCGCTTTGGCGGCAGCAATTTCCACGTCAGCCTGCCGCCGGCAGCCGTTCTCGGCATCTATGCCAGGGAGAACGGCCATGGCATGCTTTTCCAGGAGGAGGAACCCTCGCCTGAACCTCCCGGCGACTCCTCTCCCGACGATGCATCGAAACGTCCCACGCTCAAGGTCGTGAAGTAGGCATCATGCCAGCGGTCGTGGTTGGCGACATCACCCGCCTCGAAACGGATGCGATCGTCAATGCAGCCAATAACAGCCTGCTCGGCGGAGGGGGTGTCGACGGCGCCATTCACAGTGCCGCCGGACCGGAGTTGCTGGCCTGCACGAGGCAGCTAGGAGGCTGTCCGACAGGCGAGGCACGCATCACCCCGGGGTTCAGGCTGCCAGCCCGCTGGGTGATTCATACTGCAGGCCCTGTCTGGCGGGGCGGCAATGCGAACGAAGCCGCACTGCTCGCAAACTGTTACCGCCACTCTCTTCAGCTGGCCCTGCTCTACCAGGTCATCTCGATTGCCTTTCCAGCAATCAGCACGGGGACCTATGGTTATCCTGCAGAGCAGGCTGCGAGAATCGCTGTGGAGAGCGCAGCCACTTTCGAGCAGGACTTCGACAGGATTCTTTTCTGCTGTTTTAGCGAGGAGGATGCGGCAATCTATCGAAAATTGATTGATGCCACCTGAAAAACAGGGATAATTTCAGTAATAGCACCGGCACAGCATTCAGAGTCAGGAACAGATGCAGGACCTCGATAACAAAGCCGCCCAGATCAGACTCGTCATTTTCGACGTCGACGGAGTCCTCACTGATGGCAGCCTCTACCTTGGCGACGACGGACAGGAGTACAAGGCTTTTCACTCCAAGGACGGCCACGGCATGGTGATGTTGCAGGAAAGCGGCGTCCGGATCGCCATCATCACCGGCAGGACCTCCGAAGTCGTGCGTATTCGCATGAAGAGTCTCGGTATCGAACATGTTTTCCAGGGCAAGCGCGACAAGAAGCCGGCCTATGAGGAACTCAAGCTGGAAACAGGGTTCACCGACGCGCAGATCGCCTATGTCGGTGATGATGTCGTCGACCTGCCAGTCATGTCGAGGGTCGGGCTCGCGATCGCTGTCAACGATGCTCACTCGCTGGTCAAGCAGCATGCGCACTGGACGACACCCTCGGGTGGCGGTCGTGGCGCCGCGCGGGATGTCTGCGAAATGCTCATGCAGGCCCAGGGAACGCTGGAGGCCAGGCTCAACAGCTATCTTGCATGAAGGAAATCGTCACCACTGTCGCGACAATCGGGCTGATTCTGGCCATCACGCTGTTCCTGAACAGACTCGAGCATTCCGAGCAGCAGACCGCCCCTGTCGTGTCCGGCACCGGCGAGCCGCAACCGGACGTTCAGATTCGTAATGCGACCATGCTCAAGACAGATGATTTCGGCTATCACAAATACTATCTGCATGCCGAGCGCATCGAGCATTACCTGCAGCGCTCAACCGAACTCGAGAACCTGCGTATGATGGTGAGCTCTTCCAGCGATGCTTCTGACTGGCTCCTCATCGCTGAGGCGGGATGGATGGATGCATCAAGCAAGCAATTGCTGCTGCACGGCGAGGTGCTGGTGCACCAGCGCAAGGAGGGAAGCGAGGATGTTACCGGCCTGACACGGGATATGCTTGTCGACTATGCCAACAGCCTCGCCTACTCCAACTCGTCCGCAACGCTTCTCAACGGGCAAAACATGACGAGCGGGACAGGGCTTGCGATCAATTTCACCAGACCGGGCAGGATCAGCCTGCTATCGCGCGTGAGCGGAACCCATGTTTTCGAGTAGGCTCATCGCCCACCTCCTCTTGCTGATACCGTTGCTGTCAGTCGCGAACGAAAAAAATGCCGTGCGAGTCGAAGCAGACAATGTCGTCCACGATGAAGCGACGGGTAGAATTACCTACACAGGGAATGTCATTGTCACCCGCGAGGGCATGGAGCTGTTGTCAGACAACCTTGTCATCAGGCGCGACGATGAAACCGGAGAAGGCATCATCACCGCCTCCGGAGAGCCACTGAAGTTCACGAACAGCGGCGAGGAACAGACCGTCCGCGGTGATGCCTCGACAGCCATCTACCGGGTAGACAGCAGGCAACTCGAACTACAGGGCTCACCGATGAACTTCGAGTCCGTCAACACGCAGGGCGAGAGACTGCAGGGCAGCGCCACCGAGGCGTACTACGACATGACATCCTCACGACTGCAGATGTCCGGATCACCCGTGCGTTTCATCCAGACCCCAACCGGTGACGAAAAGCCGATCACCGGCACCTCGAGCAATGCCGATTATGACATGGAGCGCAAACTGCTCGTGCTCAGCGGCAACGCCATCCTCAGGCAGGAAGGCAATACTGTCAGGAACGACCGGATCGTCTTCAACCTCAAGGAGTCAGTCATCACGGCCGGCGCCAGGGCCAACGCCAAAGAGCGTGTCGAAACCCTGCTGGAGCTGGAGTAGCGCCTTGGGTACTCTCTCGGCAACCTCCCTCGTCAAGCGCTACGGCAAGCGAACTGTCGTCAAGGACGTATCCATCGAGGTGACACGTGGAGAAGTGGTCGGTCTGCTCGGACCCAACGGCGCCGGAAAGACAACAAGCTTCTACATGATCGTCGGACTGGTGCCAGCCGAAGAGGGTGTCGTCATGCTCAACGACGAAGAGATCACGCACCTGCCCATGCATGTCAGGGCACGCCGGGGAATCGGCTACCTGGCACAGGAACCCTCCGTGTTCAGGCGACTCAGCGTGGAAGACAACCTCATGGCAATTCTGGAAACACGCAAGGAGCTTGAAAAATCACAGCAGCAGGAGCTTTGCGACGATCTGCTACGCCAGTTTGGCCTCAGCGCCCTGCGTGAATCACTCGCCATGCGGCTCTCGGGCGGGGAGCGCCGGCGACTGGAAATCGCCCGCTCCCTCACCATGGAGCCGGCCTTTATCCTCCTGGACGAGCCTTTTGCGGGTATCGATCCCCTCTCGATCGCCGACATCCAGTCGATCATCAAACAGCTGGCATCGGAAGGGATCGGAATCCTGATTACCGACCACAATGTGCGTGAGACGCTGGGGATATGCGATCGCGGCTACATCATCAGCAATGGCGAGGTACTGGCGGAGGGAGAGCCGCAGATGCTGCTTGATAACCCGGATGTGCGAGATGTCTATCTCGGGCACGACTTCCGCATGTAACCAGGCATTTAATCCCAATAATTCAATAGATTAGACTACACATCCTGATTTTTACCCTCGTCGCGAGGGGTTGCGCTGTATCAACCCGGGAGCCCCTGGCACATTAGCAAAAGTGTCATGATGCGCTAAAATGGGACAAACAGTAGTGTTAGACAGATTCATCATAAAGAGCCATTGTGAAGCAAAGTCTTCAATTCCGTCTTGGTCAGCAGCTGACCATGACTCCACAGCTTCAGCAAGCTGTCAGACTGCTGCAACTTTCCACCCTGGAGCTCAATACTGAAATCCAGCAGGCACTGGAAGGCAATCTCATGCTCGAGGTTGACGAACCATCCGAAAATGGTGCAGCTGGTGAGAGTGATCAGCCGGAAAATCCTGACGACTCGACACTGATGAAGGAGACAATCCCTGAAGAGCTCCCGGTCGATGCCGAGTGGTCGTCCATCTATGAAAGCGCACCCTACCGGAACGCGGCACCATCCGACGAGGACTTCGACATGCTGGCCTCGACGGCTGCAACCACGACGCTGCGTGACCACCTGCGCTGGCAGACATGCCTTGCCTCGTTCGATAAACGGCAACAGGCTGTTGCCGAAGCCATTATCGAGGGAATCAATGACAAGGGCTACTTCACGGGTGATCTCGAGGATCTGGCGGCGGGATTCTCAGATGAGGCCGTCAACACGGAGCTCGCCCGGGAAGTGCTCGAGACCATCCAGACTTTTGATCCGGCGGGTGTCGGGGCGCGCGACCTGCAGGAATGCCTGCTTGTCCAGCTGCAGCAGCTGCCCGCATCAACACCGCTGAGATCTGGCGCACTGCGTATCGTTCGTGATTATTTCGAAGCCTTGAGCAACAGAAATCTCGCACTGCTCAAACTTCGCAGCGGTCTTGACAACGATGAGCTGAAACAGGCGCTGGAACTCATCAGACACTGCTCTCCACACCCCGGCGAGAATTTCTCCAGTGGTGATAATCACTATGTCACTCCGGATGTCATGGTACGCAAGCACAATGGCCGCTGGCTCGTCGAGGCCAATCCGGAAACGCTGCCAAAACTACGGATCAACAGCTACTATTCAAGTCTGATCAAGCGCGGCGACCAGAGCCACGACAACCAGATGATGCGCGATCACCTGCAGGAAGCCCGCTGGTTGCTCAAGAGTCTGCACAGCCGGCAGGAAACACTGCTGCGCGTTGCGCACAGGATCATCGAACACCAGAAGGCCTTCCTTGAGCACGGCCCCGAAGCAATGAAACCGCTGGTTATGCGCGAAATTGCCGAGGAACTCGAGCTTCATGAATCCACGATCTCGCGCGCAGCGACCAACAAGTACATGCTGACGCCCCAGGGGGTCTTTGAGTTCAAGTACTTTTTCTCGAGCCATGTCGGCTCCGGGGATGGGGACAATTACTCGTCAACGGCCATCCGCGCACGCATCCGCAAAATGATCCAGGACGAACAGACTGGAAAACCACTCAGTGACAACAAGATTACCGCCCTGCTGAAGAAGGAGGGTATTTCCGTTGCCCGGCGTACCGTGGCAAAGTACCGCGAGTCGATGTCCATTCCGTCATCGAGCGAGCGGAAACGTATGATCTGATTAATATCAAATAATGAGGAGTAACACATGCAAGTCAATCTCACAGCGCGTCACATGGACCTCACCGACTCGATCCGCAACTACGTCAATGAAAAATTCGGTAAACTGGAACGTCACTTCGACCATGTCACCAACGTCAACGTGATCCTCAGCATCGAAAAAACCCGCCAGATGGCGGAGGCCAATTTTCATGTCAGCGGACAGGATATCTTTGCGGATACAGAGCATGAGGACATGTATGCGGCGATTGACGGGCTGGTGGACAAGCTCGATCGTCAACTCCTGAAATACAAGGAAAAAATCCAGAGTCACCGTTAATGACTATCCCCCCCAATCTGCTGGAAAAGGAGCGCATCCTGATCGATGCGCGCCTCTCGACCAGGTCGATGGTCCTCGAGGCGATCGCCGGAATGTTTGCCGACAGCGAAATCTCCGGCGAAGCGATCGAAGAGAAGCTGCTCGAGCGTGAAGAGCTTGGCAGCACGGGGATCGGCTTCGGCGTTGCAATTCCGCATGCCCGGCTCAAGGACCTGCAATCGACACGCGCTGCATTCGTAAAGACACGGGATGCCGTCGATTTCAACGCCCCCGACGAAACATCCGTCGACCTGATTTTTGCCCTGCTGGTCCCTGAAGGGTCCAACGAGGACTATCTCCGTCTGCTTGCAAACCTTGCACGATTCTTTTCTGACGCTGAAAACCGGGAGCTTTTGCGTAATGCCGGGTCGGCTGAAGAGGTGATCGACGTACTTGGCCGTTCGGAAGCCCGGCGCCAGAGCGCATGAGCAGCACGGTCGGAGGCTTTATAGCCGAGGTCAGCAAACGGCTCGACCTCACCTGGGTAGCAGGTTTCGAAGGCAGCAGCCATCACTTCACCGACAACGAGAATGAAACCAGCGGCCAGACGCTCGTCGGCCCGCTGAACCTCATCCATCCGAACCGGATCCAGATCATTGGTCACACCGAGATCGCCTACATCAACAGCTTGCTGAAGACGACGCGCAAGGATACGATTCACCAGCTTTTCAATGGCTACCCGGCGATCGTAATCTGCACCAATGATATCGAGGTGCCGGCCGACCTGATCGATGTGGCAAACGATACCTCCACCCCCCTGTTGAAAACACACCACAGTGATCAGCGTGTGCTCAACAATCTGCAGTACTATCTCTCGCAGGAGCTGGCAGAGCGGGAAACAATCCATGGCGTTTTCATGGAGGTACTCGGACTGGGCATCCTGCTCACTGGTACGGCAGCCTCTGGCAAGAGCGAACTGGCCCTCGAGCTGCTCAATCGCGGTCACCGGCTGATCGCCGACGATGCACCTGAATTCGCCCGCATCGCTCCTGATATCGTGACCGGTAGCTGTCCGCCGCTCTTGCAGGATTTCATCGAGGTTCGCGGCCTCGGCCTGCTCAACGTTCGGCGCATGTTCGGTGATACCGCCATCAAGCGGGGAAAATATCTGCGGCTCATTGTCCATCTCGCGCAGTTCGATAACAGCGAGCTCGCTGCAATGGATCGTCTCGCCGGGGTCACCACGTCACGAACCGTACTGGGCCTCAAAATTCCCCAGGTGACGGTCCCGATCGCTCCCGGACGCAACATGGCTGTCCTTGTCGAGACGGCAGTCCGCCACTACCTCTTGCGCCTTCAGGGCTATGATGCCAGCGAGGACTTCATCGAACGCCAGCGCACCGCAATCGAGAACGCCAGCCCGGTCTCACCAGGCAATACCGGGACCTGACAGGCGCATGCACAACCCGGCCCTGTCATTCCGTGCCAGACTGCTCTATGGTGATGTCAAATTGTCAAAACAGGTTTGACCCATGAGACTCATCGTGGTCACCGGACTCTCCGGTTCCGGCAAATCCGTGGCGCTCCATGCCCTCGAGGATGCCGGTTACTACTGCATCGACAACCTGCCGGTCTCCCTCATGCCCGCCCTGACAGGTGAGCTTCTCGGCAATGACAGGCTCTACAAACAGGATGTCGCCATCGGTATCGATGTCAGAACAGCGACCGCCGGTATCGATATCCTGCC
>JASFPB010000109.1:0-7084 GCA_050116235.1 Chromatiales bacterium
TCTGTTCGTCGAAACGCCGTATATCGAGAAATATGGCGGACATCACGACCAGCTGTCTCGAAAATACTGGGGCATGGACAGATTTCGTGTCCGGGCGCTCGAAAAGATGCTCGCCGATGATCTGCTGACACCAACGCAGCATGCAGAAACTGTCGCCATGCTGCTCCACAAGGCCGCTATCCTCGAGCAGGGCGCGCGCAAGCGCGGCAAGCTGAAACGCGCCGACCACTACCTGCGGCTGATGCACCAATACAGGCAGGCATCCGGTCCGGGAGAGGAGATACTGCATGCCGAGTAGCAGTGCACAGACAAGATGATCCATTTCGTGACGGCCTTTGACGCCGAGGCACGGCCACTGATCGATCACTTTCGGCTCAGACGCCAAGCCGATCATGGCTTCCCGGTCTACGCGGGCGATGATGCATGGCTCGTGGTTTCCGGCCCCGGCAAGGCCAATGCAGCCGCTGCCACGGCACATCTGCATGGTCGAGCCGGTCTCCCCTGGGATAACACCTGGATCAATGTCGGTATCGCGGGCCACGCGGAGCTTTCACAGGGCGAGCCGCGGATCGCACACAAGGTCACCGACGGGCTATCCGGCGAATCCTGGTACCCCGCACTCATCACGACTCCTCCCTGGAGCAGCGCCTCCCTGGTGACCGTCGATCGCGCAGATACGACCTATGCAAGCAACGCACTGGTCGACATGGAGGCCACCGGCTTCATGGAGACAGCGCTGCGTTTCTCAAGCAGCGAGCTCGTGCATGTACTGAAGGTTGTCTCCGACAACCGCGCGAACCCTGCCAGGATCCCCGGGCCTTCGCAGGTCAAGACCTGGTTCGCTCCCCATATGGCTACTCTGGAGAAATTCTGCCGCTCGCTCGAAAGGCTTGCGATACCGCTCGAGACACCTGCCGAAGTCACACAACAGTATGAGAGACTGACTGCTGCAATGCATTTCACGGTCAGCCAGCAGAACCGGTTGCAGCAACTGCTGCAGCGATGGCAGGCACTGAATCCTGACACGCAGATTCCGGCCGCGGTTTCCGCACAGGCAACAGCTCAGGCCCTGCTGGACGTGCTGCAAGAGCATCTTGATGCCGAGCCTCCGGTGTTGCCATGATTCCCTATATCTACATCGAACGGGAAATCCGCGATCACCCGCGTGTAATAGCAATCCTGTCACGTCACAAGCGCGCAACTGTCGTGGAATGCGAGCGTTACGGCGAGGTCTTCAATCCGAAAGCACAGAATTTCCGTCTGCAAAAACAGCGTCCGGCACTCATCCTTGCAAAAAAACACAAGAATCACGTTCAGCAGGCGCCGGCCAGCTATGGAGTCGGTGGCGACAGCAACTACTATTTCTCGCATATGCTGAACTGTCTCTATGATTGCCGATACTGTTTCCTGCAAGGCATGTACCGCTCCGCGAACTATGTTCTCTTCGTCAACTACGAGGATTTCCTCACCGCAATGGATTCACTGGTTTTGCCTGGCAGGCAAACCTGGTTCTTCTCCGGCTATGACGGTGACAGTCTTGCACTCGAGCCGGTAACGGACTTCGCTGCATCGATGCTGCCCTGGTTCGAACAGCGGCCAGACGCCTGGCTTGAATTACGCACCAAGAGCACCCAAATCGGTGCACTTCTGCAGCGCAAACCGCTATTGAATGTTGTTACGGCCTTCAGCTTCACGCCTGAAGCTGTCTGGAAAGCGACCGAGCATCGCGTACCGCCTGTCGAGAAGCGCGTCGAAGCCATGTTGCAGCTTGCCAGGGCAGGCTGGCCGGTTGCCTTGCGTATCGACCCGCTCATCTGGCACAAGGAGTATCAGCATCACTACAGGCAGCTCTTCAGAACACTGCTGGGGGCTTTGCCTGTGGATCTGATCCACTCAGTGACAACCGGTCCCTTTCGCATGCCACAGCCCTTTTTCCGTAACATGGAGCGACTCTACCCGGAAGAACCGTTGTTCGCTGCAGGCCTCGAGACACGCGGCAAGATGGTCTCCTATCCTCTCGAGCGTGAGCAGGAGATGGTCGATTTCTGTCTGCAGGACCTAGCACAGTATTTACCGGAAGAAAAAATCTATATGAACCTGCCGGAGAATGATTCATGATGCAGCGAAACCTACTCGTCACCGGATGCAGCCGCGGGATAGGACATGCGATCAGCAGCAGGCTGCTTGACGAGGGACATCGGGTTGTCGGACTCAGCCGCTCCATCCCCGGACTGGATTCAGACCGCTTCACGCATGTAGGTCTTGATCTCTCGGATATCGACGAACTGCCACAGAGGTTACGTGAACTCGACCGCCAGCATCCGGATATCGATGCTCTCGTCCTGAATGCCGGAATCGGCCGCTTCGGTGCCCTGGAACAATTCTCGGCAACACAGATACGGCAACTTGTCGACTTGAACCTGACAAGCCAGGTGCTGATCGCGCGTGAGTTTCTGCCCGCTTTGAAGAGACGCGGCAGTGGTGATCTGGTTTTCATCGGATCCGAATCGGCACTGAAAGGCGGCAGAAACGGCGCCGTCTATGCAGCTACCAAGTTCGGGCTCCGCGGTCTGGTGCAGGCATTGCAGGAAGAGTGTTCAACAAGCGGCGTGCGTGTCGGCATCATAAATCCCGGCATGGTGAAGACAAGCTTTTTCGATACGCTGGACTTCCAGCCGGGCGACGAGGCTGACCAGCATCTTGTCGCTGAGGATATCGTGCAGGCCTTGCTGCTGATGCTGGAGGCACGGCCAGGTGCAGTCGTGCAGGAAATCAACCTTCAACCGCAAAAGCGCGTCATTCGCTTCGACTGAGAAGCGATGTGAAGACAATCTCCGGGGAAATCATTTCTGGCCGCATGTTGGCATGAAAAAAACCCTCGCGATAGCGCTAGGGTTTTCTCATTTCCCAGGACGGATGCTCGAGAGAGCATCCCGTTGGATATCACTCGGTGACGGCTGTCTCTTCTGCAGCGATCTCCTCGTCGGACGGGATCGGGCGATCGACGAGCTCGACCCATGCAACAGGGGCCTTGTCACCGTCACGGTAGCCGGCCTTGAGGATGCGCATGTAGCCACCCGGGCGATCCTGCATACGCGGAGCAATTTCAGTGAAGAGCTTGGCGACTGCAGCATCGTCACGCAATCGGCTGAAAGCGAGACGGCGGTTTGCGACCGAGTCTGTCTTGGCCTTTGTCACAAGAGGCTCGACGACGCGGCGCAGCTCTTTGGCTTTCGGCAGCGTGGTTTTGATAAGTTCATGCTCAATCAGTGAACAGGCCATGTTACGGAACATCGCCTTGCGATGACTGCTGTTTCTGTTGAGTTTGCGACCAGATTTACGATGACGCATTGTTCTGATTCCTGGATAAGTGTAATTCTGTTTTAACGGGCATCAGCCGTTCATGGCGTCCTGCAGACTCTCTGGCGGCCAGTTCTCCAGCTTCATGCCGAGCGACAGTCCACGTTCTGCAAGCACGTCCTTGATTTCGTTGAGCGACTTCTTGCCGAGGTTCGGTGTCTTCAGCAACTCGACCTCGGTACGCTGTACCAGGTCGCCGATGAACATGATGTTTTCTGCCTTGAGGCAATTTGCCGAGCGGACCGTGAGTTCGAGGTCGTCGACCGGGCTCAGCAGAACCGGGTCGATCTCCGGCTCGCTTTCGGAAGGCTTTTCGGTCTCTGCAGAGACAGTTGCATCCAGGAGAACGAACGCCGAGAGCTGGTCCTGCATGATGGTTGCAGCGAGACGGACAGCCTGCTCTGGATCGAGAGTACCATCGGTTTCGATATCGAGAATCAGCTTGTCGAGGTCGGTTCGCTGCTCGACACGGGCAGCCTCAACAGCATATGAGACACGACGGATCGGCGAGTAGGTCGCATCGACCTTGAGCCAGCCAACGAGGTTTTCGTCCTCTTCCCCGCGCATGGTTGCGGGCTCGTAACCGCGCCCCTTGCGGACCTTCATCGTCATGTTGAGGGCAACATCTTTCGTCAACGTCGCGATGACATGATCGGGATTGGCCACCTCGACGTCGTGATCAAGCGTGATATCCCCTGCTGTGACCACAGCCGGCCCCTGCTTGGAGAGCTTGAGTGTCGCCTCGTCACGGTTATGCAGTGCAATGGCCATGTCCTTGAGATTCAGCAGGATATCCAGCACGTCCTCCTGGACACCGTCGATGCCGCTGTACTCGTGGAGCACGCCGTCGATGGATGCACCGATGACAGAGCTGCCCTGCATGGACGAGAGCAGGATGCGGCGCAGTGCGTTACCGAGCGTGTGGCCGAAACCGCGCTCGAATGGTTCCAGCACGACCCTGGAGTGCGTGTTGGAAATATTGTCTACCTTGACAATACGCGGCTTGAGAAAATCTGTGATTGCATCTGTCATGTATGCGCCTCGATGGTTCCTTACTTGGAGTAGAGTTCGACGATCAGCTGTTCGCTGATTTCAGCAGGCAGCTCGGAACGATCCGGCACACGCTTGTAGGTGCCGCTCATACCCTTGGTATCGACCTCGACCCACTCCGGAAATTCATACTGCTCGGCCAGTGCCAGCGAGTTCTGGATGCGCACCTGGTTGCGTGATTTCTCGCGCACACTGACGACATCTTCCGGGGAGACCTGGTAAGAAGGAATATTTACCGTCTGGCCATTCACGAGAATGGCCTTGTGGCTGACAAGCTGGCGTGCCTCGGCACGCGTGGAGCCAAAACCCATGCGGTATACGACGTTATCGAGACGGCCCTCGAGAAGTTTGAGGAGGTTGTCACCGGTCGCGCCCTTCTTCTGGGCGGCCTTTTTGTAGTAGTTGCGGAACTGCTTCTCGAGCACGCCATAGATCCGGCGGACTTTCTGCTTTTCACGCAGCTGCAGGCCATAGTCTGACTGGCGGCGGCGACGCTCACCCTGCTGACCGGGGACTTTCTCCATGTTGCACTTGGAGTCGAGAGCGCGGACACGGCTCTTGAGTCCGAGGTCTGTGCCTTCGCGACGGCTCAGTTTGCATTTTGGGCCAATGTATCTTGCCATGTTCGACTCCGTTTAGACGCGACGCTTTTTCGGTGGACGGCAGCCATTGTGCGGAATGGGCGTCACATCGGAAATGCTCGTGATCTTGAAACCAACAGCGTTGAGTGCACGGACAGCCGATTCGCGACCCGGTCCGGGACCCTTGATCTCGACATCCAGGCTCTTCATGCCAAATTCCCTGGCCATCTCGCCGCAGCGTTCTGCCGCGACCTGCGCAGCGAACGGGGTGCTCTTGCGTGAACCGCGGAAACCGGATCCACCGGCAGTGGTCCAGCAGAGGGCATTGCCCTGGCGATCAGAGATGGTGATGATGGTGTTATTGAAAGACGCGTGGATATGCGCCACACCGTCGGTGACCGTCTTTCTGACCTTCTTTTTGGTACTACGAGTTGGTTTTGCCATTTTGCACTAGCCTGTTAATGGATCACTACTTGATCGCACGACGCGGGCCCTTGCGGGTACGCGCATTTGTTTTGGTACGCTGACCGCGAACGGGCAGACCACGACGATGACGGATGCCGCGATTGCAGCCGAGATCCATCAGTCGCTTGATATTCATCGAAATTTCACGACGAAGATCGCCTTCGACAGTAAATTTCTCCACTTCGACACGCAGAGCGTCGATCTCGTTTTCGGCAAGTTCCTGAATCTTGCGATCTTTTGGAACACCGGCGGCGTCGCAAATCTGCGCCGCACGGGTACGACCGATGCCGTAAATCGACGTCAGTGCGATGACTGTGTGTTTTCTGTCCGGTATGTTGACACCAGCAATTCGGGCCATTGATGAGCTCCTGAATTCTCTCTAAATCACGCCGCGCGAGCGAAACGCGCAATGGTAGCGTGGAAACCTCGTTAAATCAACCTTGACGCTGCTTGTGACGCGGATCCTTGCAGATCACGCGGACAGTGCCATTTCGTTTGATGACCTTGCAGTTACGGCATATCTTCTTGACCGATGCACGCACTTTCATAATCGTCTCTCCAGCAAAGTTGCTCAGTGAATACGGCCAGCGCCGCCTACACCTGAAAAGTTAGCCTTTTTCATGAGGCTCTCGTACTGGTGCGACATCAGATGCGCCTGTAGCTGAGCCATGAAGTCCATCACCACGACCACGATGATCAGCAGGGACGTTCCACCGAAATAGAATGGAATGTTCCACTGAAACTGCAGCAAATCCGGTAAAAGCGCGACCGCGGTGATATACAGCGCGCCCACCAGTGTCAGTCTTGTCAGCACCCCGTCGATGTAGTGTGCTGTTTGCTGCCCTGGGCGGATTCCCGGAATGAAAGCGCCTGACCGCTTCAGGTTATCTGCAGTATCGCGGGAATTGAAAACAATTGCCGTGTAGAAAAAGCAGAAGAAAATG
Source organism: Chromatiales bacterium (assembly GCA_050116235.1). GTDB lineage: Bacteria > Pseudomonadota > Gammaproteobacteria > Chromatiales > Chromatiaceae > Sva-25. Next base: position 6,401 of record JASFPB010000109.1, read on the forward strand.
ATCGCCGCGGCAAAGGCGATGGTGTAGACCGGCTCGCCGCGCGAGAAGGTCGCACTGATTTCCTGCAGCCAGCGCATGTTCTCGTTGCTACCGAACATCTGGCCCAGGGTCGCCGGGAACAGGATGATGCTCGATGCAAAGATTGGCGGGATGACGCCCGACATGTTGAGCTTGAGGGGCAGAAAACTGCTCTGCGCCTGGTACATCTTCCGTCCCTGTTGACGTTTCGCATAGTTGATCTTGATACGGCGCTGCCCGCGCTCAACGAAGACAACGAATGCCGTTATAGCGATGACACCGATCAGGAGTGCGATCAGAACGAGTGGATTCATCTCGCCACTGCTGACGCGCTCGAATGTTGCGCCGATTGCCGATGGCAGGCCGGCGACAATACCCGCGAAGATGATAATCGAGATGCCGTTACCAAGACCGCGTTCTGTAATCTGCTCGCCGAGCCACATCAGGAACATCGTGCCTGTCACCAGGGCAACAGTGGCGATGACGACAAAGCCGACACCCTGGTTGACGACAACATTCTCGCCGCCTGCTGTCTGTCCCTGCAGCGCAATTGCGATACCGACAGACTGGAACACACCCAGGACCACAGTGCCGTAGCGTGTGTACTGGGTGATCTTGCGACGTCCGGCTTCGCCCTCTTTTTTGAGCTGCTCAAGCGAGGGAATA
>JASFPB010000110.1:0-7070 GCA_050116235.1 Chromatiales bacterium
GAATGGCATTCACAGGATTTTCACGGTGCAAAAGCGTCCGGGGCGCATGGTTTCACCGTTTTCGAGATCGAAAAGGACATCCACTGCATAGGCAACACCCTGCTCGAGCACGCCCTCGGACACGGTGCCGATGCGATAGACGAAACCATCGCGCCACTTGTCACCGACAAGAACCCGGGCAGCTTGCTGGGTTTCGTACTTGCCGATATCACTTGCCGAGACTCGGGTCCGCGCGACCATACGCTCCCCCTGAGCGATTTCAATCAGCGGATCCTTCTGCAGCGTCTTCAGGATGACCTGTCCCTGCCAGCTTCGCACAGCGATGATGACGCCGTCGAAAGGTGCCTTGATGACAGAACGCTCCATCGCGAGTTGCGCCTCCGAGAGTTGCGCCCTCGCCTCCTCGACCCGAGCCTGGGCATCGAGGTTTGCAATCCTGTGATCCTGCAGTTCGTTGGTGGAGATGAGCCCCTGGTCGTAAAGCTCCTCCTCCCATTCGAGTTCTCTGGAAGTCTTGTCGAACGTTGCCTCCGCCTGCTTCAACCTTGCGCTGGCCGACTGGATCATGAGTTCGAAATCCCGCGGGTCGAGCTTGACGAGCACATCCCCTTTCTCGACGGCCTGCCCTTCGAGGACGTTGACCTCCTCGACAACACCACTCTCGAAGGCACGGAGGTCGACACTGTGCGCCCATTCGAGGCGCGCCCTGAGCTCTTCGGCATGAGCGACAAGCGGGACCAGCAACAGAGGCAGGAGTATCAGGAGTGATCTAGTTTTCATTGAACAGCTCACCTACTGGTTTGTCCTGCAGCATCTGCAGGATCACGATGGCAATAACGAGATTGATATCGGCTTCCATCTGCTCGACGCGCGCTGCGGTCTGCATGGTCATGGCATCACCAAGGTCCGCCTTGACCTCGAATTCGTAGAGGGTTCTGTTGCGATCGAGGTTGAGATCCCGGTAATGTCTCAGAACATCGGCCTGCTGGCGTTTGGCCTGGTGCAGGTCGATTGAAAGAAGCAGTTCGAGTGTCGCATGACGCAGGTAGTCGCTGGCCAGCTGCCGGTATTCCTCGCCGAACTCGTCACCGGCTCTGCTAACTACCGTATTGCGCTTGAGGATCGTTTCGTAAAACTCCTGCTCATTAGCAGGTTTTTCCCACTTCATCAGCGACGACATGTCCGGAAGGCGTACCTCCTCGACGAACGCACGTGGCCGGTTCATCGCGATGGCCAGTAGAGAGCGCGCAGTGCGCTGCATCGCCTGGCTGGCAAAGGTAGCTGTGCGGACCTTCTGATACTGCGTCTCGAGTTCGGCAACCTCGAGTTCCGAGGTTTGACCGAGTTCCATACGTGTGCTGGCCCGGTCAAAATCAATAAAGGCGATAGCCATATCCTCGTTATCGCGCGCTGCAGCCTTATCGGCGAGCGCCACGTCAAAAAAGCGGCGCAGCACCAGCAACTCGGCTTGCTGTCTTGCGGTGAGAAAATGCCAATACCCGCAACCGGAGTCTGGCAAAGGTGTGTGGATCAGCGGGCTCTCGGGTTCGAGACAGCTGCGCAACCGACGAACAAGTTGACCGGTTCCAGCCAGCTTCACAGCAGGATGCCCGTCATCGATCTGTGAAAGCACATAGTCGACGGTCAGGTACTTTGGCAGCGCTTCTGCTTGCACCCTGGCCGCAATGACCAGGCAAGCCGCCAATACCAGGTAACGCACAGAAAGCATCAGCTGTTGTCTTCTTCGCTCATCTTCTCGCGTTTGTATTTCGTAAACGACATCTTTTCGTACTCCTTGTCGATGACGAATTGACCCAGCAGCATGAACTCTTCGGGACTCCCCGTAGCCCCCGTGAACCGGGCGCGCCTGATCGGCTTGCCTTCGAGGTCGATGAACTGGAAGACCGGCGTTGCTCTTACCCGGAACTGTTTCAGCGCAAAGTCTTTCTGGACTGTCGTTTCCCCGGAGAAATCGGTCATCTCCAGATCTCCCTCGACATCCATCGTGAGAATCAGAAAGTGCTCCTTGAAGAAGTCCTGGATATCGCTGCGGTTGAGAACCGTATTTTTCATCCTGTGACAGTAGGGGCACTCGTCCATTTCGAACATGATCAGAATGGCCTTTTTGTCATCGTCGCGCGCATTCTCGATCTCCTCGGTCATGTCGCCGAAGGTTTCGTCGAAGAAGTAGCTCCCTGGATCACGCAATTCGACAGCATTTGCCGCTGAAAAAAGAAAGAGCGCCAGCGACGCAACCAGAATCCTGTAGATCATTTCGCCTCCTGTGTTTGCTGATCGTCGTTTCCGCTCTCAAACGAGTCGATATAAGTCTCGATCATTTCGCTGGTGACAGGCCCATTCTGGTAGGCAACAACAGCGCCTTCCGGATTGACGATATAAGTTGTCGGTAGTCCCTGTATGGTACCCACGATTCCGGGCTTGACTGGTGTCGAGCGCAACACGGGATAGCTGATACTGTATTTCTTCTTGAAGTTTTTCAGCTCCTTGACCGTCGCAAACTCGTGGTTGATGCCCAGAACGACGGCCTTGGTATCCTTGTACTTTTCGTGAAAACTGACGAGATCGGGTATCTCCTCCCTGCACGGCGGGCACCAGGTCGCCCAGTAATTGACGACAACCCATTTGCCCTTATACTCACTTAACTTATGGATTTTATTTTCCAAGTCATTGAGTAATATGTCATTTTCCGGCTCCATATTCGCCGCCAAAGGCATGGCCAGCAGGCAGAGCAACAGCGTCAGGTATCTTTTCATGAAGCCTCTCAGGGATGTGCAACGACAGTGTCAGATATTACAACGAAACTCCGAACGGGTGCAGGCTTCAGTTACAATAATCAGCCATGTGAATGAAGCCGAAATATGAGCGATATGAGCATCACCATTTATCATAATCCGCGTTGCAGCAAGTCCCGACAGACGCTCCAGCTGCTTCGCGATAACGGTATCGAACCCGATATCGTGGAGTACCTGGGAACCCCTTACACGGCAGCGCAGATTGAGCAGCTGCTCGATAAACTGGGCATCCTCGATCCGCGTGACCTGATGCGCAAGAAGGAGGCGGTCTACAAGGAAGCCGGGCTCGATGACGACTATCTCAGCCGGAGCGATCTGATCGATGCCATGGCGCAATGTCCGAGCATTGTCGAACGCCCGATTGTTGTCCGGGGTGACAAGGCCGTGATCGGACGTCCTCCCGAGAATGTACTGGATCTGCTCACATGAGCTACGCCCTCGTTCTTCATTACAGCCGCCACGGCTCGACCCGCAACATGGCGACACTCATCGCACGCGGCATCGAGTCTGCCGGGATGGAGGCCCGTCTGCGCACTGTGCCCGAGGTTTCCACTGTATCTGAACAAACCGCGCCTGCCGTTCCGGAGAGTGGCGCGCCCTACGCAACCCTCGATGACCTGAAGAACTGTTCCGCTCTGGCTCTCGGTAGCCCGACACGCTTCGGAAACATGGCTGCGCCCTTGAAATATTTCCTCGATGGTACCTCTTCCCTCTGGATGGATGGTTCCCTGCGTGGCAAGCCTGCGACCTGTTTTACATCGACCTCTTCATTGCATGGCGGTCAGGAGACGACGCTGCTCAGCATGATGCTGCCACTGATCCACCACGGGATGTTGCTGATGGGACTGCCCTACACGAACACGGAGCTGCTGCACACAACCAGCGGTGGCACACCTTATGGCGCCAGCCATCATGCCGGCGTAGAGAGTTCTGCCGATTTATCGGATGACGAAGCCTCTCTCTGCACCGCTCAGGGGCGTTTGCTCGCAGAAACGGCGCTCAAGCTGCAGTCATGAAAATCGCTGTTGCTCGCGGACTCACCCTTGTCCTGACAGCCATGCTTGCCGCGGTTGTTGTCATCTGGGTCTCGAAATCGGAGAGTGACTCGAAGTTACTGCTCTATCTTCTGGGCATTGTTCCACTGTTGCCCTGGATACGCGGTTTGTTGCAAGGTACGCCAAAGGCCTACCTTGGCCTCTCACTGGTCAGCCTCCTTTATCTGCTGCATGGCAGCGTCGAGGCTTTCACGACGGATTCGCTACTTGGATGGATCGAATCCATCATCTCGCTCTCCCTGATGTTTTCTGCCGCCATGTATGCACGGTGGTCCAGCATGGAGAGCTGATGCTGCGCCAGTTTCCCCTCAGGCTATCGCGAGAACGGAGCCCGACATTCGCGAACTTTATCGGGACTACGAATGCTGCCGCGGTACAAGCCGTCATGTCCCTCTGCACATCGAACGAGGCCGATTCGCTCTATCTCTGGGGGAAGTCCTGCGGGAAGACACATCTCCTGCTTGCCGCAGTGAATGCGGTCGGAAAAAATGGCGGAGAGGCCACCTATTTGCCTTTGCGCGAGATCGTCTCTCTCACTCCTGCCTGCCTGGATGGTTACGATGCCAGCGACCTGCTATGTATCGATGATATCGAGCAGATTGCCGGCAAGCCTCCCTGGGAAGAAGCCCTTTTCCATCTCTACAATCGCATCAGGGATCACAATGGCCGCTTGTTGCTGTCGGGGGATAACAGCCTTGCCCGCATGAAGATCTGCATGCCCGATCTGCTCTCGAGACTCTCATGGGGTGCAAGTTACCGGCTCCATCCCCTCAACGACGAAGAGCGACGCAAACTGCTCAAGCAGCTGTCACAGGAAAGGGGTATGGAGATGAACACGGATGTCGCGGATTATCTGCTCAGACGCTATTCGCGAGATATCAAGGCGCTTGTCGCTCTCATTGATGATCTCGACAGGCGCTCGCTCTCTGCCAAGCAGAAGTTGACGATCCCGTTCCTGCGTCAGTCCTTGTCTTCCATGAACTCCGATATCGGCTGATTGCCGTGATAGAGACCACTGGCACGATAGCTTAACAAGGCATGCCTCACGAGCACCATCACGACAGAGGCAACGGGTAAAGCCAGTAAAATCCCGAAAAAGCCGTAGAGCTGTCCACCGGCCATGATGGCGAAGATAACCGCCACGGGATGCATACCAATCCTGTCACCAACGAGCTTGGGCGTGAGGAACATGCCCTCGATCAGCTGACCAACGATGAAGACGAGCACCACCCAGGGCAACATGTCGATGCCCTTGAACTGCATGATGGATGCGATACCAGCGAACAGGATACCGATGATCAGTCCGAGATAGGGCACGAAGCTGACCACGCCCGCGAAGAGCCCAATCAGTAGCGCGAAATCGAGGCCGACGAGCATGAGCCCGCTTGTGTAGATGATACTGAGTCCGGACATGACCAGTATCTGGCCTCGCAGAAAGGCGCCCAGCATTTCGTCGGACTCTCTTGCAAGTCCGCTGACCGTGGGTTCGATCGAACGGGGCAAAAGAGCATGGATGCCGGCAATGAGGCCGTCCCAGTCCCTGAGCAGATAGAAGGTCAGCACGGGAATCAGCACCATGTTTGCCGCCCATCCGAGCAAGGTAATCCCTGATTCGGAAACCGTTCCCAGCAGACCGAGGATGGTTCCTCCGGCTTCCTTCCAGTTCTCGGACAGCAGATTCTGGATCTGTCCCACATCGGCGAAGTTGATGTAGTTACCGAAGCGCTCGTTGAACCAGGGAATCAGCGTGCTTTTCGTCCACTCGATGTATTCCGGTATTTCCCTGAGCAGTTTGCTGATCTGGGTTTCGAGCTGGGGCAGTATGACGACTGCGAGAAGCAGCAGCAGAAGGAGAATGAGAAGGAAGACAAGACTGACCCCTACCCCGCGCCTGATCTTGCGTGCCTCGAGCCTGTCAACGAGGGGATCGCCGAGATAAGCCAGCATTGCGCTCACAACGAATGGCGTGAGTATCGGTGACAGCAGATAGAGAAGCCAGCCAAGAACGATGAAGATGGCAAGGGTATACCAGCGTTGTGATTCACTTGTGAACAAGGCTTGCTCTCCTGCTCCACTTGATCACATAGTCGATTCCACTGCTGATCGTCGTGATGGCAACCAGGGCGATGAGTAGCGAGACCAGCAGTTCCGGAACCGCGACGATCTGTGCAAAGACAACCAGCAGCACCAGCAGAATCTGGACAAAGGTGTTGACCTTGCTGATGAGTGTCGGTTCTCCACCGACCTTGCCCACGTGGTAATGGTAGTAGACTGCACCGGCAACGATAACAAGGTCACGCAGAAAAACCAGTGCCACCAGCCACAGCGGCAACAGGCCGAGCCATCCCAGTGTAATAAAACTCGTGACCAGCAGAAGTTTGTCAGCCAGCGGATCGAGCAAACCGCCGATCCAGGTTTGCCAGTTGAACCGCTTGGCGAGAAAACCGTCGACACCATCGGAGATCCCGGCAACCGCGAACAGGATCAATGCCTTGCCATACTCCTCTCCGAGAAGGAACATCAAGACCGGAAACACCAGCAGTATGCGAAATACGCTGATGATGTTGGGTATTTGACGCAACAGGTTCAACTGCGACCCGCCCTGCTTACCCTGGTTCAGGAAAGCCCGGCGGCCTGGTCAGGAGTGTAGGCCTTGATCGAGAGCGCATGCAGTTCGTCGGAGGCAATCTGTTGCTGGACGGTACTCATGACCATTCGGTGTCTCTGCACCAGCGACTTGCCTTCGAACGCCGGAGAGACAACCACTGCTTCGAAATGGCGGCCGTCTCCTGTCACATCAACATCCGCATCCGAGATTCCGGCCTTGATGAGATCAATGATAGCTTGTGGTTCCACGATTGACTCCAGTGCTTTCGATATTTGGCCAGATTATATCTGCAAGGCAAAGCCTTTTCCTCCTTCATCCATGCCGGAGTCTGGAAGACGTGCCTCCAATTTCTGCTGTCTGCTGCCTCTCAATGGTGTCACAATGTCGGTACTACCAGATCTGCACTGACTCAAGGACAGCTGGCGCCCCTGGCTGCGAGACACGACAACCGATGGCAAAAAAGAAAAAACAACCGGCTTCCAGCGCGAGATCCCTGCATCGCCACAAACTCTACGAATACTCCGTACAGTGCCCCGAAGCAGAGGTCGATTTTCTGCAGAAGACGTTCAAGCAGTTCAGAAAACGCAATGCACG
>JASFPB010000111.1:0-7039 GCA_050116235.1 Chromatiales bacterium
ATACAACAGACCCCGCGCACTACCCGCAAATGCGCCGGTCGAATCAAGGCAAAGTTTCTATATCCCTGGCCAACCCAACCAAGCCTACCCACATGACTCCGGCCAGGGATTTTTTTGCCCGGATGATGGGGCAGGATCTCCTCTATTCACCTTGCTGAAAACTACTGCAATTGTGCTGTTCGAACGCGTTTCTTCACCGAGAGGGCCGGCTCCCACAAATCATCTCTGACCGGGACCGGAATCAAAAATGATTTCGTCTCCTGTTCGATTCATTGCTTTTTTATTAATCCCTGTCATCGCGAACTTTGCACGGCAAAGTGTGGCAATCTCAATAACTGGATTGCCACATTCGCTGGCGCTCTTTCGCAATGACAATGTATGCACAAGAACGCTACTGGATAGCCCGCCGGAAGTTCCCCTCTGACGCGTCGAGCATCGCAGTCCCATACAGGAAACAAGCGAGGCGTGTTCGATCGAAGCGAGTTGGCGAGCGACTGGCAGGGACAAGACGCGCAGAGAAGCCGCAGGCCGCGTTAGCAGGGTGCCTTTTCTTTGGGCAAACAAAGAAAAGTCAGGTGCCGCGGCGCACCCGCAGCCTTTTAATTAAAGTCTACGCGCCGATGCGCGCATAAAAAAATTCATCATCGCGAAGCGATACAACTGAAAGCCCTCTTCAGAGGAAAAAAATCAGAGCACCTTGACCGTATTGGGCAAGCAGCGCTGAATCACCTCGACCAGCGCCTCGAGCGCTGCTTTGCGCGGAAAGGTCTTGCGGAAGATCAGTCTGACCGTGCGCCTGGCGCTCTCGCAGTCGATCTGGCGTGCGATAACCCCCAGGTCGGTCGTCCAGGAACCGCGCACAGCCAGCGCCGGTACGAGTGTCGAGCCATAACCGGCACCGACAAGATAGAGCAGGGTTTCGAGACTCGCTGCACGCAAGTCCGCCATCTCCTCGCTGCGCTTTTCGCCCCGGGGCGGAAGCAGAGCGATGATCTGGCGTGCCAGACAGTGATCTTCCGTCAGCAGAAGCAATTCGAGATCACCGATGTCCCTGCAGCTGATCGTATCGCTCGTGTAGATAGGGTGCTTGCTCGGATGTGCGAGCCAGAAGGGCTCCTCGAAAAGCGGGATCGTCTCGTATTCGTCCCCTGCCTCATCCGTCGCAATGATAGCCGCATCGAGCTGGTGCTGGTGCAGCATGGTCATGAGGTTGGCAGTGACCTCCTCCGTCAGCACGGGGCGCAACTCCGGATGTGCCAGCTTCAGCGGCATGAGGACCAGAGGCATCAGATAGGGACTGATTGTATGGATCACGCCGATGCGCAATGCGCCGGCAAGCGGATTGTTGTGCGCCTTGGCGAGCTGCACTATCGCATCCGCCTGCTCCATAAGCTTCTTGCTGAGCGCAACGATCTCCTCGCCAACCGGTGTGATCGAAACCGAACGCTTGGTGCGTTCGAAGAGAGTCACACCGAGTTCTTCCTCGAGCTTCTTGATCTGCCCACTCAGTGTTGGCTGACTGACATAGCAGCGTTCGGCAGCCTTGCCAAAATGATTCGTCTCGGCGACGGCAATCAGATATTTGAGGTCTCGTATGTTCATTGATCAAACGTTTTTATATATCCCTGTCCGATTATAAACGCCTGACTGAAAGAAATACCTGATGATTCTCTTTCTGAGTCACACTGCCCGGACCGGTCCACAAATAGCAGGTACCAATCAATGGTCAGGAGACGCAACTCCGCCAGTGGAAACGGGCCAGCAGGTGAATTTGCTCGCATCGACTGTTCCACTCATGGCGCCGGCATGAAATACTGGATGTGATTCCATCATTACCCGGCAGCACTACAGGTCTTCATGCGCATTCCAACCATCCAGCAGAGCCTTGAGGCTCTCATTGCCTCGCCTTCGGTCAGCAGCGTCAACTCGCAATGGGACCAGGGGAATCGCGGTGTTATCGAGCTGCTGGAGCAGTGGTTTTCGGATCTCGGCTTCCGCTGTGAGATCCTTCCAATCGATGGCTATCCGGGCAAATACAACCTGGTGGCGAGCGCGGGAAGCGGTCCCGAGGGACTGGTGCTCTCCGGCCATACCGACACCGTGCCTTTCGATGAGAGCAACTGGCACCAGAGTCCGTTCAGACTTACCGAGCGAGATCACCGCTTCTACGGGCTTGGCACCTGCGACATGAAAGGGTTTTTCGCGCTCGTGCTTGATGCCGTGCGCGATCTTGACCTCAGCTTGCTCAAACAACCCCTGACCATCATTGCCACGGCGGACGAAGAGAGCACCATGTGCGGCGCACTGGCGATCCGTGACCTGGCGGGCCATCTCGGGCGACATGTCGTGATCGGCGAACCGACCAACCTCCGCCCCATTCACATGCACAAGGGCATGTACTCCCAGCGGTTGCGCATCGTCGGTCATTCGGGCCATTCCAGCAATCCGTCACTTGGCAATAACGCAATGGAAGGGATGCACAGGGCGATGACGGAGTTGCTCGCATGGCGCGCAGAGCTGCAACAGCGCTATCACAATCCGCTTTTCGAGGTCGAGGTGCCAACGATCAACCTCGGGCACATCCACGGTGGCGACAATCCGAACCGCATCTGCGGCAGTTGCGAGCTGCAATTCGATTTCCGTCCCCTGCCCGGCATGGACTACGATGACCTCTATGCCGAGATCGAGCAGCGTATCGTGGAGAGGCTCAAGGAATCAGTGCTGGATGTCCGCCTCGAACGCCTTTTCGATGGTATTCCGCCGATGCAAACACCGGCAACAGCAGCCATCGTCAGGGCCGCAGAGGAGCTGACGGGTCATGCTCCTGAATGCGTTGCTTTCGGTACCGAGGGCCCCTACTTCAACGCGATGGGGATGGAAACGGTGATACTCGGACCCGGTGATATTGCCCAGGCCCATCAGCCTGATGAGTACATCGCAATGGAGCGTCTGCAACCAATGGTGACGATCCTGAAGCAACTGATTCGCCGCTTTTGCCTCTGATCGGAACAAACCTTGACGAGAATCAATCCCGCATGAAACAGCATTTGCGCAAAACAGCGCATATCAACGAGACTTTTAGAAGAGGCTCTGATGATGGAGAAGAATGATGCTGATGAGACTACTTGTTGCCGCTCTGCTCTCATTCCTGATCATGGGGACAGGCGTGGCCGAGACCGCAACTGCACCGGCAATCTACACTCCAGCTGCGGGATCTATGGAGAGAAAGGCCATACTGGACGCGCTGCACGATGCCATCGGCCAGCAACAGCAGGCTCAGGACAGCCTCGTCGTCGTTTCGATGAATGTCACTGACAAGTGGGCATGGTTGCACGTGCGACCGAGAGGAGAATCGAAAACTGAAGATATCACCGCCCTGCTGAGGAAAAAGGCGGGCGGCTGGGAAGTGGTCGAAATGCCATGCGGAGATGTGATGAATATCGACAGCTGCGAAGATGTTCCACCCTACTTCGATGAACTTCGCAAAGCTAATCCGCAAGTCAGCCCAGCTCCGTTGCTTGTCGAATGAAAACAAACCCGAGTTTCCCGTGTGGAAAGGAGTAGCCCTGGCATGACAACCGAAGCCGGACCCGTCATCGACGAATGGTATCAGCACCTCGACAAGGGACAGCGGTTCGTTGTTGTGGCAATCGATGACGATGCAGAAACGATCGAGATCCAGGATTTCGACGGAACCCTGGAGGAAATTGATTTTGAAGAGTGGCACGAGATGGAACTTGTGCGCTGTGCTGCACCGGAAAGCTGGGCCGGCGCTGTTGACGTTGGTGATGCGGATGATTACGGCACCGAGGTCACAGACACGCAGGGACACGACTGGAATGCCCCCGGCGACGAGCTACCCTCGATGCTGGAGGATGATGACGAAACCATCGACTAGAAGAGACGACGTTCGTTTTCCCCGGCACTGCGACCAGCCCGGCAGGAAGGGAGGTTCAGCAGGACAAGAAAAAAGGCAGCCGCAGCTGCCTTTTTTCATGAGGCAGGAAACCGTTACTTCTTGGCTTCCTTGCGCTCCTTGGTCTCCTTGATGACCTGCTCGGCGACATTGGCCGGACAAGCTGCATAATGCGAGAACTCCATGGAGAACTGACCACGACCCGAGGTCATGGTGCGCAAGTCGCCGATATATCCGAACATCTCGCTGAGTGGCGCATCGGCCTTGACGCGAACGCCGGTCGGGCCCGCTTCCTGTGACTTGATCATGCCGCGACGACGGTTCAGGTCGCCGATGACATCACCAACATGGTCTTCAGGCGTGAAGACGTCAACCTTCATGATTGGCTCCATGAGCTGCGGACCTGCCTTCGGAATAGACTGGCGGTAGGCCGCCTTTGCAGCAATCTCGTAGGCGATGGCCGATGAGTCGACCGGGTGAAACCCGCCGTCCATCAGCGTGACTTTCATATCGACACAGGGGAAGCCTGCCAGCACACCCTCTTCCATGCTCATCTGGAAGCCCTTGTCGACGGCAGGCCAGAATTCGCGCGGAACGTTACCGCCGGTAACCTTCGATTCGAATTCGTAACCGGCGCCCTCGGCAGGCTCGATGGTGTAGTCGATCTTCGCGAACTGTCCCGACCCACCCGTCTGCTTCTTGTGGGTGTAGCTGTCCTCGACGCGCTGCGTGATGGTTTCGCGGTAGGCCACCTGGGGTTTGCCGACCTCAACCTCGACGCCGTGCGTACGCTTGAGGATGTCGATCTTGATATCGAGGTGCAGTTCACCCATGCCTTTCATGATGGTCTCTCCGCTTTCCTCGTCGGTCTCGACACGGAAAGAGGGGTCCTCCGCAATCATTTTACTCAGCGCAACGCCAAGCTTTTCCGAAGCGCCCTTGTCCTTCGGCGCAATGGCGATGGAGATAACGGGATCCGGGAAGACCATGGGTTCCAGCGTCGCAGGGTTGTTGGGATCGCAGAGCGTGTGACCGGTTTGAGTATGTTTCATACCGATCAACGCGACAATGTCACCTGCCTGAGCCGAGGTCAGTTCCTCACGCGAGTCGGCATGCATCTCGACGATACGGCCGATGCGTTCGTTCTTGCCGGTCGCCGTATTGAGGACCGTCATACCCTTCTCGATCTTGCCTGAGTAGATGCGCGTGAAGCAGAGCGCGCCGAAACGGTCGTCCATGATTTTGAAGGCCAGCGCACGCAGAGGCCTGTCTGGATCGACAGTCGCCTTTTCACCGGTCTCGTTACCTTCCAGGTCGACTTCGGGCTGCGGCGGAACCTCGGTCGGGCTCGGCAGAAAATCGACGACAGCATCGAGTACCAGCTGGATCCCCTTGTTCTTGAACGCAGAGCCGCAGTAGGTGGGGAAGAAATCCAGGGCGATGGTACCCTTGCGGATACATTTCTTGATGTCATCGACTGAAGGCTCGTTGCCTTCGAGGTACTGCTCCATGAGATCGTCATCCTGCTCGACAGCAGTCTCGATGAGCTTCTCGCGCCACTCCTCGACGGCGTCCGCCATATCTTCCGGAACATCCTTGACTTCGTAGTTTTCTGGAAGGCCCGTATCGTCCCAGATGTATGCCTTGCGGGAGAGCAGGTCGACAACGCCGACGAAGTCATCTTCTGTGCCAATCGGCAGTACCATGACCAGCGGGTTTGCACCGAGCACGTTCTCGACCTGGTCGACGACGCGGTAGAAATCGGCGCCCAGGCGATCAAGCTTGTTGACGAAGATGATGCGCGCAACTTCTGATTCGTTTGCGTAACGCCAGTTGGTCTCTGACTGGGGCTCGACGCCGCCGGAACCGCAGAAGACACCAACGCCACCGTCAAGGACCTTGAGCGAGCGATAGACCTCGATCGTGAAGTCTACGTGTCCGGGGGTATCGATGATGTTCAGGCGGTGGCCATCCCATTCGCAGGAAGTTGCGGCGGACTGGATAGTGATGCCGCGCTCGCGCTCCTGGTCCATAAAGTCGGTGGTCGCCTCGCCTTCGTGAACCTCGCCAGTCTTGTGAATCTTGCCGGTGAGTTTCAGAATACGCTCGGTGGTCGTGGTCTTACCGGCATCAACGTGCGCGAAGATACCGATATTACGGTAGTGTGATAGATCACTCATGGTTGTACTCTGTCAGAGATAATTGAAAAATTCCGCCGACGATCCCTGCTCTTCGGAAACGCCCTGCCTGAAAAAACGCGCTATTGTACCGAAAACTCTGACCAAATGTGGAAAAAGCTGCGCCCCGGGCATGAAGGCCCGGCTTTTTCCCGACTTCCCGCCAGCATACAGCGAGAAAGCCGGAATTTGCTTTTAAAAACAGTTGGTTGGATGCTGACCAGACAGGCCGTACCACTCTCGACTTGCACCTGGAATGCCCACGTACCGTTTGAAGCAGCGGGCGAGCGATGCGATGATCAGGAGCGAAATTCCGTATGATCCGGTTACAACCATGTTACGACGACTTCTTTTTCTGCTGATGACCATGAGCCTCGCGAGCACCTCGCTCGTCGCCGACGAGGAAGAGAGCGACGGCAAGCGCGTGATGATGACCCGAGACCTCTTCAGTCTGACTGTCACCCATGAGGGGGAGAAACTCGAGATCAGGCGTAACCAGGACCGTGCCAACGAGATCGCACCCTTTTACCGCTCCACGTGGAGAGGTCGCATTCAGCCGATGAACCCTTTCAGCCCGCATGATGTCGAGACCATCGGCGAGCTCGAAATGCTCGACTACATCCGGCGTCTGGATGCCGGCGACGGGAACATCCTGATCATCGACTCCCGCATGCCGGGCAGCACCAAACGGGGCATGATACCGCTGGCAGTCAATATTCCCTTCAGGGAACTCAAGGGTGAGAGGATGGCCACAATCATGCAGGAGCAATTCGGTGTTGTCCCCGGCGATCCGGTATGGAATTTCCGCGACGCCGCGACGCTGGTGATGTACTGCAACGGCCCCTGGTGCGGCCAGTCACCGACCGCCATCAAGCGACTCCTGCGGGCAGGCTATCCAGCCAGCAGAATCAAGTATTACCGGGGTGGCATGCAATCCTGGGAAAGC
>JASFPB010000112.1:0-7018 GCA_050116235.1 Chromatiales bacterium
CTACGGCTTTCTGTTATCCCGAAGCAAGCTCAAGCTGGTGCAGTCCTTGTGCGAAAAGGCCGATTTCGCCGACTGCATCACTCCCGTCAAGGCGGTGGTTCAACAGCTGCCCGGGATCGGGAGCAAGTCATTCGTCTGCTGACATAGAGACTCAGTTGTTGCCGTTGCAGACGAGTTTGTAGCCGAATCCGTGTACCGTCAGGATGACCTTGCCTGCCTCGAGTCTCAGTTTATGACGCAAGCGGTAGACCAGTGTGTCGATGGAACGGCTCTGCGAGTCACTGGTATAGCCACTGATCCTGTCGAGGAGATACTGGCGTGAAATGGGGCGTTCCGGATTCTCGAAAAGGGCACTCAACAGCTCGAATTCCCCATTGGTCAGGTCGATGTACTCGTCATCGTTGAGCAAGGCCTGGCGCTGTTCCATGTCGAGCGTGATGCCGGCGCAGGTCTTCAGGGCCTCTTTCTGGACGATTTCGTGCGACCTCGTCGATCGCTTGATGATGTTGCCGGCTCTGAGCCGCAACTCTCTCGGAGAAACAGGCTTGACGAGGTAGTCGTCGGCCCCCAGTTCGAGTCCGACGATCTTGTCGATCTCCTCCTCGCGCGAGGTGACCACGATCACCGGGATCGTGGAGGTGTGTCGAATCTCCTTGAGGAGCTCGATGCCGTCACCGTCCGGAAGATTGAGATCGATCACGGCCAGGTCGGCATCTCCATCTTTGAGCAGTTCCCTGGCCTGACTGCAGCTTTCAGCAGTCGAAATTTTCAGGCCCGTCTCGGAGAGGTAGGTGTTGTACATCTCCAGGGTCGGCCTGTCATCTTCAAGCAGCACAATGTGTGGAAGTTTGTCCATCTGATTATTGTATCCCGTTCAGTTAGTGACACACTCTGTCGGTGTTTTCTTTTCTTTCTCACCTGGGTGGCACTCCTTGCCTGCCAGTCTCTTGCTAAGGGACAGGATGATTTTGCAACATTTTTGTGATATTTGCACACCCTTATTGAACTTTCTGCGATAAGTGATTATGCGCACTACCCGGGGTCCGGGGCAGGCTTTCTTCGGGAAAACCATGAAAGCGGGGCATGACGGGGCCGGATCCGGGAGGCCGTCGGCAAGCAAGTCACCGCTTTTCGAGGGACTCACGGTGCCTCTGCATGAGTCTGACATAGTGGGCAGCAGAGTATTTCAGCCAGGCGTGTTCACGTTCGGTGAGCGGCCGTTTTTTAACGGCCGGGCGACCCAGGTAGAGATAACCGCTCTCGAGCGACATGCCCTCGGGCACCAGTGAGCCGGCGCCGAGCATGACATCATCTCCGACAACGACCCTGTCCATGACGACCGACCCCATGCCGATGAGGCAGCGATGCCCGATGGTGCAGGCGTGCAGGATCACCTTGTGACCAACGGTGACCTCGTCGCCGATAACGAGTCCGGCACCCTCGCCATACTCGCCGGCATGGGAGACATGCAGCACGCAGCCATCCTGAATATTGCTCGCGGTGCCGATCCGGATGCTGTTGACATCACCGCGCACCACGCACATCGGCCAGATGCTGCTCTCCGCGCCGACGATCACGTCGCCGACAACAAGCGCAGTCGGATCGATCCATGCATATGCGTGAATGCCGGGATGGTGTTTGTCGAAACTGCGAACGGGCGGCATGGGGTTATCCTGTGGCCATCTGACGAGGAATGGTAGAATAGCGCGCATTTGTCGCTCTGTGAGCTGGAATGAACCGTGAGTGAACTGAAAAACGACCGATTTCTGCGTGCGCTGCTGCGTGAACCCGTCGATATGACCCCGGTCTGGATGATGCGCCAGGCGGGACGTTATCTTCCGGAATACAGGGCTACGCGCAGCAAGGCAGGTGATTTTCTCACGCTGTGCAAGACACCGGATCTCGCCTGCGAGGTCACCATTCAGCCGCTCGAGCGTTTCCCGCTGGATGCAGCAATCCTCTTTTCGGACATCCTCACGATTCCCGATGCCATGCGGCTGGGACTCTATTTCGGAGAGGGCGAGGGGCCAAAATTCGAGCGCCCGGTGCGGACACAGGGCGACGTGGATGCGATCGGGGTGCCGGACCCGGAAGACGACCTGGGCTATGTCATGGATGCCGTGCGGACCATCCGGCGCGAACTCGATGGTCGTGTGCCACTGATCGGCTTCTCCGGCAGTCCGTGGACGCTTGCAACCTACATGGTGGAAGGCGGCAGTACGAAGAATTTTGCGCTCTCCAAGGGCATGATGTTCGAGAAGCCGGCAAGCATGCACGCCTTGCTGGGCAAGCTGGCTGACGCTGTCACCCTCTATCTCAATGCCCAGATTGCGGCAGGCGCCCAGGCCGTGATGCTCTTCGATACCTGGGGCGGGGTGCTGACACCGGATGACTACCGCGAGTTCTCGCTGAACTACATGCAGCGCATCATCGAGGGACTCACCAGGGAGAACGACGGGCGCCGCGTTCCCTGCATTCTCTTTACCAAGGGGGGCTCCCTCTGGCTCGACGCCATGGCCGATGCCGGTCCGGATGCCCTCGGCCTCGACTGGACCATCAGTATCGGCGAAGCACGCGCACAGGTCGGGGACCGGGTCGCGTTGCAGGGCAACATGGACCCCTGCGTGCTCTACTCATCGCCGGAGCGCATCGAGCAGGAAGTGCAGAAGATTCTCGCAAGTTTTGGCAAAGGTGCCGGACATGTCTTCAATCTTGGCCACGGCATTCACCCGGAGATACCCCCGGAACATGCGGCAGCCATGATCGAGGCGGTCCACAAGCACAGCCGCCAGTATCACTCCTGAGCTACGCTGCAAGCCCGATTTCCCCGTGTAACCGCCTGGCGCATGGGATAGAATAACGCTCTTTGCTTTTTTGTTTCTGTTCGAGATGCCACTCAATTCCATCGAAGAAATCATCGAGGATCTGCGCCAGGGCAAGATGGTCGTCATCATGGATGACGAGGATCGCGAGAACGAGGGCGATCTGCTGATGGCAGCCGACTGCGTGACGCCGGACGCCATCAATTTCATGGCGACACACGGCCGTGGTCTGATCTGCCTGACATTGACGCGTGAGCGGTGCGAGCAGCTGCGCCTTCCGCTGATGGTCAACACCAACGACCAGGTCCAGGCCACCAATTTTACTGTCTCCATCGAGGCTGCCGAGGGCGTTACAACAGGCATCTCCGCGGCAGATCGCGCCACCACTGTGCAGGCGGCTGTTTCACAGGATGCGCGCCCGCAGGATATTGTCCAGCCTGGCCACATCTTTCCGCTCATGGCCCAGCCCGGCGGCACACTGGTGCGTGCCGGCCATACCGAGGCCGGTTGTGACCTGGCCCGCATGGCGGGCTTCAGCCCGGCTGCCGTCATTGTCGAGATTCTCAACGAGGACGGGAGCATGGCAAGGCGTCCCGATCTCGAGGTGTTCGCCGAGCAGCATGATTTGAAGATCGGTACCATCGAGGATCTGATCCAGTACCGCATCAAGAATGAGAAGACGATCATGCGCATCAACGAGTGCACCATGCCCACGGCATTTGGTGACTTTCGTGCGATCGCCTACGAGGATACGATCGACCGCGAGGTGCATGTTGCCCTCGTGAGGGGCAATCCGACGCCGGAGCAGCCGACGCTCGTGCGCGTGCATGTGCAGAACTCCATCTGCGATCTCTTCGACGCCGAAGTGGAGGGGTGTGGCTGGCCGCTACGCAGCGCTATGAAACAGATCAGCAAAAGCGGCGAGGGTGTTATCGTGGTGCTGCGTAATCACGACACAGGCCGCGATTTCGTCAGCCACATCGAACGCATCGCAGGACGCGACCGGCGGCCGCCGCAGGACCAGCGCCGCGAACGCAGGACGCTTGGTGCCGGTGCCCAGATCCTCAATGATGTCGGGGTCGGCAAGATGCGTGTCATGAGCGCCCCGATCAACCTGCATGGCCTTCACGGGTTTAATCTTGAAGTTGTCGAATTTGTCGATCACGACTGAACCGGGAGATGAGT
This sequence comes from Chromatiales bacterium, assembly GCA_050116235.1. GTDB lineage: Bacteria > Pseudomonadota > Gammaproteobacteria > Chromatiales > Chromatiaceae > Sva-25. The sequence goes on from JASFPB010000112.1 coordinate 4,008, forward strand.
ATGAATACAATTGAAGGGGCACTGACAGTCAGCGGTGCAAAATTCTGTATCGTGGTTTCGCGCTGGAACAGCTTTGTCGTCGACAGCCTCGAGGGAGGTGCGATCGACACGCTGAAACGCCATGGCGCGAGTGAGGACGACATCACGATCGTTCGGCTGCCGGGGGCGTTCGAGATGCCGCTCGTACTCGACAAGGTCGCAGCCAGCGGAGAATACGATGCTATCGTCGCGCTCGGTGCTGTCATTCGCGGCGGCACGCCGCACTTCGAATATGTCGCCGGCGAGTGCGTCAAGGGGATGTCCCAGGTCATGCTGAACCACGGCGTGCCGATCGCATTCGGGGTTCTTACTGTTGACACCATCGAGCAGGCCATCGAGCGTGCCGGAACCAAGGCCGGCAACAAGGGCGGCGAGGCAGCGGCATCTGCTATCGAGATGGTCAACCTGTTGCGCCAGATCTGATTCGATCCATGTCGAAAAAACGCCACCAGGCACGCCGCCACGCTCTGCAGGCGCTTTACCAATGGCAGATGACCGGTGAAGACCTCGGCGAAATCATCAACCAGTTTCTTGCCGACCAGGATGCCGGCAGGTTCGATGTGGCCTATTTTCGCGACCTCCTGACCGGTGTGGCGAAGAATGTCGATACCCTCGACGGCCACCTGCAGCCCTTGCTTGATCGTGATGTCGACAAGGTCGATCCCGTGGAGCGTGCGGCACTGCGCCTTGGTGTCTACGAACTGGCGATGCATCCGGAGGTTCCTTACCGCGTCGTGATCAACGAGGCCGTCGAGCTTGCCAAGGTGTTCGGCGCCGAGCAGGGACACCGCTATGTCAACGGCGTGCTCGACAAGCTGGGCAAGACGTTGCGTCCCTTCGAAAAGACCGCTTCATGACAGAGGGCGAGTTCGCGCTGATCGATCAATATTTTGCTTCGCCCGCTGTCACGCGGGCGGACGTCTCTCTGGGCAGCGGCGATGATTGCGCGCTGCTCGATATCCCGCCCGGCAAGCAGCTCGCCGTCACCATGGACACCCTGGTCGCCGGACGGCATTTCCTGCCGGACACGGATCCCTGGCGGCTCGGCTGGAAGGTCCTGGCCGTCAATCTCAGCGATCTGGCTGCCATGGGTGCAGAACCCGCCTGGGTGACCCTCGCTGCCACACTCCCGGCCATCGACGACTCCTGGCTTGCGGCCTTCATGCAGGGCTTCTCGGCGCTGGCGCGGGAACAGGGAGTGCAGCTCGTCGGCGGCGATACGACGCGAGGCCCGATGGCGTTTACCCTGCAGGCCCATGGCTTGCTCGAAGCAGGTCGCGCACTGTTACGCAGCGGCGCACGACCGGGGGACACTCTTTACGTCACGGGCAATCTCGGTGGCGCCGGAGCTGCCCTGAAAAGCCTGCTTGATGGCGACCTGCAGATCCCGGACGTCTTGCGCAGGTCGCTCGAACAGCCCGAGCCGCGGGTCACGCCCGGTCGTTTACTCGCTGGTATTGCCTCCTCCTGCATCGACCTCTCCGACGGTCTCGCCGGCGATCTCGGGCACATTCTCGATGCCAGCGGCTGCGGTGCGACAGTTGAACTTGAACGGCTGCCGCTGCTGCCGGAGACTCGCGCTTTCATGCAGCGGCATGACGACTGGCAGCTGCCGCTGACTGCCGGTGATGACTACGAGTTGCTCTTCAGCATGCCGCAGTCCCGTGAGCAGGCACTGCAGGCAGTCGAGCCGGAATTCAATTGCACGGTGACGCGCATCGGCAGGATCGAGGCTGAACCCGGCCTGCGTTTCGTCGACGCGGCGGGAAAGAGACGAACCCCCTGCCATGCCTGGGACCATTTCCGGGATGATGACTGACGGACTCGATCTGAGGAAACCGGCGCACCTGCTGGCCTTCGGTTTCGGCAGCGGGCTTGCTCCTGTTGCGCCGGGCACCTTCGGGACCCTCGTCGGCATCCCGTTCTTTATGCTTTTCAGCCAGGTTTCGCTGCCTTTCTACGTATTGCTGACGATTGCGATGTTCCTTGTCGGTGTGAGCGTTTGCGAGCGTTGCAGTCGTGATCTTGGTGTGCATGATCACGGCGGCATCGTCTGGGACGAGGTTGTCGGCTTTCTTGTCACCATGATTGCTGTCCCGTTCGAGTGGCAGTGGATCCTCAGCGGATTTCTGCTGTTTCGTCTTTTCGACATCCTCAAGCCCTGGCCGATCCGCTGGCTGGACCGGCGCGTCAAGGGCGGCTTCGGCATCATGGTCGATGACCTCGTTGCCGGGCTTATGGCGCTGGGGTGTCAGCATCTGCTGATTCTCTGGCTGGCATGACAACTTCTCCTTTTCCGCGCTTCGAGGCGTTGCCCTATGTCGAGGAGAGCAGTTGCTATTTCGATGCGCTGAGGGATCTCGCCTGGCCGGTTTACCTCGACAGCGGCGGCCATCCGAATGGCAGAACCGATATCATCGCTGCTGCGCCCTGCAAGCGTCTTGTGACGCAGGGCGATATCACGCGGATTCTCGAGGAGGGCAGAGAGGAGAAGTCGCGCGAGGATCCATTCTCGCTTCTGCGCGAGGCCCTCGGCGAGCCGGCCGGTGATTTTACGCCGCTGGCCTTCGAGGGCGGGGCCATCGGCTATTTCGGCTATGACCTTGGTCGTCGTATCGAGACACTGCCGACGCTTGCGAAGGATCTCGACGGGCTGCCGGAGATGATGATCGGCATCTACGACTGGGTCGTGATCGTCGATCACGAGCGCCGGGAGGCCTGGCTCGTGGCGCAGGGGAGGGCGCCGCAGACAGCCGCAATCTGGAACGAGCTGCTCGACCGCCTCGGGGAGATGCCCGCGCGCCGGAAATTACAGCCGCTGCATGCCCCGGACGGCTTCGAGGCCACCATCGACCGCGAAGAGTATCGGCGCCAGTTCGAGCGAATCCAGACCTGGATTCGCGATGGCGATTGCTACCAGGTCAACTATACGCAGCGTTTCGAGGCGCATGTTGAGGGTGACGGCTGGGAGG
>JASFPB010000113.1:0-7012 GCA_050116235.1 Chromatiales bacterium
GATGAGAGCCTGCAGGCGCTGCAGGCCCGCCATGTTGGCACTCACCTGGGCACTGAAATCCCCGAGGGATTCATCCGGCTTGCGTGCAGAGCCGATGATCTTCTGCCGCAGCGCGCTGTTCCATTCACCGTTGCGTATCAGGAAATCGGGCTCAAGCACCAGGCCCTCCTGCATGAGCGATGTCGAGACAGGCATCGACCCGGGTGACGCAGCACCGATATCTGCATGGTGTGCACGGTTGGCGACAAAGGCCTGGAGTTTTCCATCAACGAAGACCGGAGAGACCAGCGTCACATCAGGCAGATGCGTACCACCGAGGTAGGGATCGTTGAAGACGAGCGTGTCACCAGCCGTCCAGGTGACGCGATTGACGATGTCTCGCATCGCGTAGGCCATGCTGCCGAGATGCACGGGAATATGTGCTGCCTGGGCACAGAGATCTCCGGCTGCGTCGAAGATGGCACAGGAGAAATCCAGCCGGTCACGAATATTGGTTGAAAAAGCCGCGCGCCGCAGGACCCCGCCCATCTCGTCACAGATGGCGTTGAGGCGACTCGAAAAGAGGGTCAGTTCTACCGGATTCACGCTAGTCCCCGCAGGCCAGCAACGGTTGTAACGCTTTGTCCCGCTATTGTTTGTGAGTAGAATGTTGTGAAAGAACAGGCACAATGCGGAGGCTCACGACGATCCCCGCGCCTGTCAATAATAACAGCAGTCGTTTCAATCAGCTTCAAGAGGAAGTCCCCATGAATCCACTAGCCAGCCGTATCGGTACCCTGATTGTGGGTTTCGTTCTCGCTGCCATCGCCATCTTCATTCTGGGCCCTGCCGGCCAGTTCAATCCCTGGGAGTTCTGGGTCTGGATGCATGTCATTGTGGGTATTGCCTGGGTCGGCCTGCTCTACTATTTCAATTTCATCCAGGTTCCTGCCGTTTTGCAGGCTGTCTCGGACGGTGATCCCGGCCCTGCAGCCATCAACAAGTATATCGCGCCGCGCGCACTCTTCTGGTTTCGCTACGCTGCAATCCTCACCTGGCTCACCGGCGCAGCTGCACTCGAGGCGATGCATACTGCCGATGGTTCCGGCTTTGTGGCAGCTTTCACCTTCCAGGAAGGTTACCGCATCATCGGCATGGGAGCCTGGCTCGGCACCATCATGCTCTTCAATGTCTGGATACTCATCTGGCCGAACCAGAAAAAGATCCTCGGACTCGTGCAGTCCTCCCCGGAAGAGATAGCCAGGGCAAAAACCATCGCGCTGATGGCTTCACGCACCAACACCGCACTATCGATCCCGATGCTTCTCGGTATGACGGCACACATGCACGGCCTGCCAATCTGAAGCTACGCCAGGTTGCTGCTTTCGAACCCGGCTGATGCCGGGTTTTTTTACCGGTGAGCAGGCTCCGGCAGGTCAATTCCGAATATTGAATTTTTGAGTAAAACCCAATATAGTTTCCCGTTTTCCGGCGCAATCTCTGCGCCGTTTGTTTTTTTCGGAGCCCAGCAGATGGTTAGCGCTCTCATGGCCACATACAGCCGCTTGCCGGTGTCCTTTGCAAAAGGCGAAGGCGCGTGGCTGTGGGACACCGAAGGCAAGAGGTACCTTGATGCCATCTCCGGCATTGCTGTCTGTAGCCTCGGGCATGCGCATCCAGCTATCACCGAGGCAATTTGCACCCAGGCATCGACCCTCGTGCACACATCGAACGTTTACGGCATCGTCAACCAGCAGAAACTCGGTGAGGTACTGACCACCCTGGCCGGCATGGACAGGGTCTTCTTCAGCAACTCGGGCGCCGAGGCCAACGAAGCAGCAATCAAGCTGGCGCGCCTGCACGGGCACGCACACGGCATCGCCGAACCGACGATCATCGTCATGGAGAACAGTTTCCACGGGCGCACCATGGCAACGCTGACTGCCACCGGCAACCGCAAGGCACAGGCCGGTTTCGAGCCTCTGCTGAGGGGCTTCACCCGCGTGCCCTATGGTGACCTGGATGCTATCCGCCAGGTAGCCGCCAGCGCGAACAACATCGCAGCCGTCCTCGTCGAGCCCGTGCAGGGAGAGGGTGGTATCAATGTTCCGGAAGCAGGCTATCTTGCCGGCATCCGTGAAATCTGCGACCAGCAGGAGTGGCTGATGATCGTCGATGAGATTCAGACCGGCATGTCCCGTACCGGAAGCTGGTTTGCATTTCAGCAGGAAGACATCCTGCCGGATGTTATGACCCTCGCCAAGGCACTTGGTAACGGCATGCCGATCGGTGCCTGCCTGGCGCGCGGCAAGGCCGCTGAACTGTTCGCCCCCGGCAGCCATGGCTCGACATTCGGCGGCAATCCACTGGCCTGCGCCGCCGGACTTGCTGTTGTCGGGACGATGCAGGAGCAGAAGATACCCGAGGCAGCGGAACAACTCGGCAACCGGATCGTCAACGGGCTACGCAGTGCGCTCGAGGGCGTCGATAGTATCAAAGAGATTCGTCACAAGGGCTGCATGATCGGCATCGAACTCGATCGCCCCTGCGGCGACCTGGTCAGCAAGGCACTCGAGGCCGGCCTGCTCATCAATGTCACGGCTGGCAATGTTATCCGGTTGCTGCCACCGCTGGTAATGAACGATGAAGAGGCCGACCAGCTAGTCAAAGGCCTTGCTGCCATCATTACGGAGTTCCCTGGATGAGCGCAGCAGCGGAGGAGTTGAAAGACATGAATAAACCCCGTCACTTCCTGACCCAGCTCGACCTGACACCACTCGAGCTGCGCCAGATCATCAACCGTGCGACCGAGCTCAAGGCAATGCGCGACCGCGGCGAAGACTACCGCCCCTTCGTTGGCAAGAACCTCGCGATGATTTTCGAGAAATCCTCGACCCGCACCCGCGTCTCTTTCGAGGCCGGCATGACGCAGTTCGGCGGGAATGCGATGTTTCTCTCACCACGCGACACCCAGCTGGGACGCGGTGAACCCATTGAGGACAGCGCCCGCGTGATTTCGCGCATGGTCGATATCGTCATGATCCGTACCTACTCACACGATATCGTCGAGTCTTTTGCCAAGCACTCGCGCGTACCCGTGATCAACGGCCTGACAGACCAGTATCATCCCTGCCAGCTGCTCGCCGATATGCAGACCTGGTTTGAGTACCGTGGCGATATTCGCGGAAAAAGAGTCGCATGGATCGGCGACGGTAACAACATGTGCCACTCCTACATCAACTCCGCACGCCAGCTCGATTTCAAACTGCACATCGCCTGTCCGGAAGGCTTTGATCCGGACCCCGGGATTCTCACTCCTGCATCGGATCATTGCGAGATATTCCGCGATCCCATGGAGGCAGCAAAAGGCGCTGACCTCATCGTGACCGATGTCTGGGCGAGCATGGGGCAGGAAGAGGAGCAGAAGCAACGCGAAGCCGCCTTTACAGGCTACCAGGTGAACAGTGAAATGATGGGCCAGGCCAACAGGGATGCACTCTTCATGCACTGCCTTCCGGCCCATCGCGGCGAGGAAGTCACGACAGAGGTCATCGATGGATCAGCCAGCGTTGTCTGGGATGAGGCTGAAAACCGCATGCACGCACAGAAAGCACTCATGGAGTTCTTGCTGACATGATGAAAGCAAACAAACTCGGCACCCTTCTTGCCCTGCTGATCACGATAACGGTCACCGGCAATGCCACTGCAGAAACCCGCTATGTTTCCGACGAGCTGGAAATCACGCTGCGCGTCGGGCCAAGTATCAAGCAGCGCATCATCAGCATGCTCAAGAGTGGTACCCAGGTCGAGATCCTGAGTGTCGATCCCAAGAGCGGATACTCGAAAGTTCGGGCGGCCAATGGCAAGACCGGCTTCGTGCTCTCCAGGTTCCTCATGGATGAGCCCAGCGCACGCGAGCAGGTAGCGACCCTGACCGCCAAAATCGAGGAACTGCAGGCGGAACCGGAACAGATACGTTCACGCCTGAGCCAACTACAGGACGACTATGCCAGGCTGCAGAAGGATCACCAGAAGCTGCTGAATGACAAGAACAGCATCACCCGGGAACTGGCAGGCATACGCCAGACTGCATCAAATGCGATCAATATTGCCAATGAGCGCAGCGAATTACGCAAACAGGTCGTCAAGCTCAAGCAGGAGGTTTCCGGTCTTGAGCACACGAACCGGGAACTCGCCAATAACCGCAACCAGAGATGGTTCATGATTGGCGCCGGCGTCGTCATCGGCAGTATTTTACTGGGCTGGATTCTGCCCTACTTGCGCTTCAAGCGCCGCCGAACCTCGAGCTGGAGCGAAATCTGACGCAATAAAAAGCCCCGGATGTTCCGGGGCTTTTTGATGGATAACAGCCATGCCTCTCACTGATCTTTGCCAGCCTCGGGTGGCGTCTCGCTTGCAGGGATCTGGCGCAACTTGATATGAAGTTCCCGGAGCTGCGCCGGTGAGACTTCGGATGGCGCCGATGTCAAAAGACAACTGGCGGTTTGCGTCTTGGGAAACGCCATAACATCGCGGATCGAGCCAGCACCGCTCATAAGCATGACCAGGCGATCGAGGCCAAAGGCCAGACCGCCATGCGGCGGACAACCGTATTTCAGTGCATCCAGCAGGAATCCGAACTTTTCCCGCGCTTCCTCTTCACCGATACCAAGCAGGTCGAGAACCTGCTGCTGCATCGTCTCCTTGTGGATACGAATCGAGCCACCGCCGATCTCGGACCCGTTGAGAACCATGTCGTAGGCACGGGAGAGCGCACTGCCCGGATCAGCAGAGAGTTCCCCGAAATGCTCCGTCTTCGGGGCCGTAAAGGGATGATGCAGCGCACTCCAGCGCTGCTCCTTGTCGTCGTACTCGAACATCGGAAAATCGACGACCCACAGGGGTTTCCACCCCTCCTCCATCAATCCGCGGTCTGCGCCGAGCTTTTCTCGCAAGGCACCGAGTGCCTCGTTGACGACTTTCGTCTTGTCGGCTCCGAAGAAGACAAGGTCTCCGTCCTGCGCCCCGGTACGCTCGAGAATGCCGCTGACTGCCTCGTCCGGCAGAAACTTGAGGATCGGGGACTGCAGACCCTCCCGGCCGGCGGCAACATCATTGACCTTGATATAGGCGAGCCCGCGCGCACCGTAAATGCCAACGAATTTCGTGTAATCATCGATCTCCTTGCGCGTCAGCTCGCCCCCTTTCGGAAGACGCAGCGCAGCGACCCTGCCATGTTCGTCGTTGGCAGGACCCGAGAAGACCTTGAACTCGACCTCCTTCATGAGATCACCGACATCGACGAGTTCGAGCGGACAACGCAGATCAGGGCGGTCGGAACCAAAGCGGCGCATCGCCTCCCCGAAGGTCATCCGCGGGAAAGGATCCGGCAGGTTGATATCCAGTACACGCCCGAACAGCCCGCGAATCATGGTCTCCATCAATGTCATGATGTCCTCCTCGTCGATGAAGGACATCTCGATATCAAGCTGCGTAAACTCCGGCTGACGGTCTGCGCGAAGATCTTCGTCACGGAAGCAGCGCACGATCTGGTAGTAACGATCCATGCCCGACATCATGAGAAGCTGCTTGAAAAGCTGGGGTGACTGGGGCAGCGCAAAAAACTTGCCCTCGTGCGTCCGGCTGGGTACGAGGTAATCACGTGCGCCCTCGGGAGTCGCGCGTGTCAGCATCGGGGTTTCGATATCGAGAAAACCGTTGCCATCGAGAAAATCGCGCAACTCGCGCGTAACACGGGCGCGCAGCTGGACACGTTTCTGCATCTCTTCCCTGCGCAGGTCGATGTAACGAAAGCGCAGGCGAAGATCCTCGCTGACATTGTCCTCGTCCATCTGGATGGGCGGTGTGTCGGCACGATTGAGAATCTCGAGCTCCTTGCCAAGAACCTCGATTTCACCGGTCGGCAAGTCTGGATTGGCAGTCCCCTCGGGACGCAGCCTGACGACTCCCCTGATGCGCAAGACGAACTCGTTCCTCACCTGCTCGGCTGTACTGAAGACATCGGGGATGTCAGGATCATAGACGACCTGTACCAGCCCCTCGCGATCACGCAGGTCGATGAAAATCACGCCGCCATGATCGCGCCGTCGATGAGCCCAGCCACACAGCTCGACCGTCTGGTCGACATGCTCGGCATTGAGGTGTCCGCAGTAGTGAGTCCGCATCATAGTTGTCTAGTCTCTGGAACGAAAAAGGGCACGCCGTTTGACCGGCGTGCCTCTGCTGGTCTTTATTCCGGTATTACTTACAGCTCGGGCAACCGCCTGTACCGCAAGCATGACCCGCGGAGGTGCTCTCCTTGCTGCTCTCTGCAACATTCTTCTTGCTGCCGCCCTTGAAGTCGGTTTCATACCAGCCCCCGCCCTTGAGACGAAAACCGGCCGCAGAAATCAGCTTCTTGAGCGAGGGCTTGCCGCACGCCGGGCAATCTGACAATGCAGCATCACTGAGCTTCTGCATGACTTCCATTTCATGACCACATTCATCGCAACGGTACTCGTAAATCGGCATGTTCTCTACCCTGATAAGACGATACAAAATAAATCGCGATATAGTACCACAATCGCCAGATTCAGGACCCTTCCATGCCATCGAAGACCATCCTCGTCACAGGCTGTTCCAGCGGTATTGGCCTGGTCACAGCAACCGGGCTGAAAGCCCGCGGTTATCGTGTTTTCGCGACGGCCCGCAAGCCCGAAGACCTCGAAATGCTGTCGCAGCAGGGACTCGAGACCCTGCCCCTCGACTACAGCAGTAGCGACTCGGTCAGGGAATGCTTCGCCGGACTCATGGAGAAGAGCGAGGGACAGCTTTACGGCCTTTTCAACAACGGGGCTTACGGACAGCCCGGCGCCGTCGAGGATTTAACGAGAGAAACGCTTCGCATGCAGTTCGAGGCCAACTTTTTCGGCTGGCATGAGCTGACACGACTCGCTATCCCGGCCATGCGTGGTCACGGCGAAGGCCGTATCGTGCACAACAGCTCGGTTCTGGGGTTTGCGGCCATGCCATT
>JASFPB010000114.1:0-7005 GCA_050116235.1 Chromatiales bacterium
GCCGCGAAGCAGGCAATGAATGATGCCCGCGTTGAAGACATCGCCTGCGCCAACCGTATCCACAACGACCGGGACCTCGAAAGCCGCCTGGTGATATAGGTGATCGTCCTGCGTGAGGGCCCATGCTCCGGCCTCCCCCCAGCTACAGAACAGCAAGGGGCGCTCTTTTCCTGCATGGCGCGCATGCGCCTCGAGAAACGCAGGGGCATTGTCATATCCCTTCTGCCTTGCATAGTGCCTCGAAAAGAGCAGCACATCCGGCAAATGGAACAGTCTCTCGATTCCCTCACGCGGCTTCTCGATCTCGAGGCTTGAATGCTTACCACGTTGCCTGGTTGTCTCGAGCATCACCGCAAGCTCGGCAGGCGCCCGTCCCTCGAAATGGACCCAGTCGTATGCTTCCAGGTCGACCCGGGAAAACCAGCGGGAACGATATTCGGGAAGATCACGATGATGAACGATCGTGCGTGAGCCCGTCATGCGATTGAGCGTGATACAGGATGTCGGTATCTTTCCCTGCTGCAAGCGAACGACATGACGCAGGTCGATGCCTGTCACGCGCAACTCTTTCTCGACCTCGACCGCATCAGGCTCTTCCGGCAAGACACCTGCCCAGCTGCAGGCATGGCCGAGACCGGCCAGAACTGTGAGGGTATTCGTCGCGTTGCCGCCTCGACTCCTGCGCTGCTCGAGTGCGCGCACCTCACTGTCTTCATCCGGATAGTCAGCAACCGTGTTGATGATGTCGAGTGTTGCGATACCGACGCCCAGAATCCGCATTGGCTAACCGGCCTCTACCCCTCTCCTGCCGCGACCGCGCAGGCGCAGACTTTTGACGCCTGAGATTTCATGGTTGAGTGTGGCGAACATGAAATACTTCGCATTCAATATCTGGCTCTCTCTATTCATCACGCGTCGCGATCGAATTCATCGAATTCCTAATGTACACATTTTTACTGAACAGAGGCTGAAACTGTGGTATTTTTCTGATGCTAGTGACGGTCCCAGTCATATAAACCAATACCCCAGAATCAATCAGGAGGAGTCATAACGATGGCGACAAAGAAGAAGGCGAGTGCCAAACCTGCAACCAAGAAGATGCCGGCGATCCGTAAAAAGATGACCAAGTCCGACATCGTTGCAGCAATTGCAGATGAAACAGGTCTGACAAAGAAAGATGTCAGCGCTGTATTCGGCAGCCTCGGCGAATTGCTCACCCGTAACATGAAACGCAACGGTTCAGGTGAGTTCCACATTCCTGACACAGGTGTAAAAATCAGCCGCGTCAAGAAACCGGCACGAAAGGCTCGCATGGGCCGCAACCCTGCAACAGGTGAAACCATCAAGATCGCAGCCAAGCCTGCACACACGGCGGTCAAGGTCACTGCCCTGAAGGCACTCAAGGACACCATCAACGCCTGACTTTTCTGCTGTCAATGCCGTCTTTGCACGGCCGGCACAAAAAAAGCCCGGAATCGTTTCCGGGCTTTTTTTATGTCTGCGGGTGCCGCCGGTTCATTGCTTGAGACGGTTGATGCCCAGCATCTTGAGAACATACTTTTCGTAGATCGGTTCCGAGCTGCCTTTCTTCATCTTGCGGATGAAGTATTTCTCGAATGCGATCTTGGCCATGTGTACCCACTTGCCTTTCTTGAACCATGCGACGTTGCGTGGCGGGATCTGTGGCAGTGCAACAAAGGCAGCGCCGGTATCGCCCATGTCAGCGAAGCAGATTGCATTCCAGGTGCCAATGGTATCCGGCTCCTTCCCTTCGATATCCAGGGCGATGTTATGCACGATGGCCGTGACCATGGATTCGATCATGTAGCCCGTCTTCGGCGCACCGGTAGGTACCGGCGTTGCCTCGACAGGAGGAATCGCGATACAGACGCCGGCAGAGTAGATGTTGTTGTATTTGGGATTCCGCTGGTAATCATCGACCATGACGAAACCGCGCGGGTTGCAGAGACCCTCGACAGCCATGACAGCATCGACCCCCTTGAAGGCCGGCAGCATCATGCCGAGATCGAATTCGATATCGTGGGTCTTTGCAACCTGCCCTTCATCGTTGAGTTGCTCCACATGGAGCTTGCCAGGCTCGACACTTGTCGTCTTAGCATTCGTAACCCAGTTGATGTGGTGGTTGCGGAGTTCCGATTCGAGCATCCCCTTGGAGTCACCGACTCCGCCGAGACCGAGATGGCCGATATAGGGCTCCGAGGTCACCAGCGTCATCTTGTACTTGTCACGAACCTTGCGCTTGCGCAGGTCGGCATCGACGATGAAGGCGAATTCGTATGCCGGACCGAAGCAGCTCGCAAACGGCATTGCGCCAATCACGATATGACCGCTGCCCTTCTCCAGCAGCTTCTGGTAATCGGCATAGGTCTTCTCGGCATGATCGACTGTGCAGATCGAGTGCGTCCCGCCGGCGTCCGGCCCCGCCCCCTCAACCTCCTCGAATGCCAGGCGCGGACCAGTGGTGATGACAAGATAGTCGTAGGTTAGTGTGTCGCCACCATCGAGGTGCAAGATGTTGTTGCCGGGATCGATCCTGTTGCAGCGCTTGGCGATGAAGTTGATCCCCTTGCGCTCGAGATAGGGCTTGATCTCGAAACAGATATCATCCCGGTCACGCCAGCCCACAGCGATCCAGGGATTGGATGGCACAAACTGGAAGTAGTCCCGCTCGTTGACGACCGTGATCTGGTGTTCTTTACCAAGCTCGTCGCGTAATTCATAGGCTGCGGGCATGCCTCCGGTTCCGGCACCCAGGACAACAATATGCGCCATAGAAACTCCCCCTTTCGTGGTTTCAGGTAACTGGCAGTCTTCTGCTTGAGATTACAAGGTGTGTAAATGCTGGTGCCGAGAATGAATCGCCAGGATGGACGACTGCCGGCTCATACATATTGACGGAAAACGATACTCCCTTGCCTGCCAAATTGCAAAACCCTGATTTATATAAGTTTTTCAGCATATCAGTGAATACTGATGCGTTTTGGTTCAGGTAAATATGCCTGCCGGGAATGCTCAGAGTGATTCGGTTGTCGGAGCATCCTTGCCCGTGACATAGCGCCTCTCACTGAAGCGCAGAACGAGCACCGAGATGGAAAGAACAAGGATGCAGCCGGCGAGCGTCGTGATCTCCAGGACATCGAGTTCCTTCAGATCGATCGCCAGATAGCGGGTCACGGCTGTCATGGCGATGAAGAGCAGGAAAATCACCGGCAACCGATGGGTACGAAAGAAGATGCCGGTCATGGCACCGAGCTCGAGATAGATGAAAAGCAGGAGGATATCATCGAGGCCTGCATGACTCTTTGACATGATCTCGATGTACTCGTGAGTCGCGCTCCAGACGATCGTTCCACCGATGACGAAAAGCCCGACAAGATGAAAGATCTCGATCAGGCGGTCGCCGAAACGCTCGATGCTGTTCATCTCCTTCATGCCCTGCTCCCCTTGTGGTGACTTGTTGGTATGATCGCAGTCTAATCCCTGCAGAACGCCTGTGACAAATGCATGATGACCTGATGAAGCAGTGCCGCGCTGTCGCTGGCCGGGGCGGCCACTGAGATGTTCCGGCGGTCGATTTACCTGCCACTTCTCGCTGTTATCTTCCTGCTCTTCGCCATCGTGATGGCAATCGATCCGGTCGACAGGCATGACTGGCTTCTGGAGAACGTGCTGGTCATCCTCTTCGTGCTGCTGATTGCCGGGACATACAGACAATTCCCCCTGTCGAGAATCTCCTACACGCTGATCTTCCTCTTCCTCATGTTGCACGAGATCGGCTCGCACTATACCTACGCGCTGGTTCCCTACGATGAGTGGTTTCGTAGCATGACAGGCACGGGACTGAACGATCTGCTCGGCTTCGAGCGAAACCACTTCGATCGCTTTACACATTTTGCCTATGGTCTGCTACTCGCATATCCCATTCGCGAGGTGTTCATCCGTGTTGCGGACGTGAAGGGATTCTGGAGTTACTTTCTTCCGCTCGATCTGACCATGTCGACCTCGATGCTCTACGAACTTGTCGAGTGGGGTGCGGCAACGTTCTTTGGAGGAGAACTCGGCCAGGCCTACCTGGGCACCCAGGGCGATGTCTGGGATGCCCACAAGGACATGGCGCTGGCCAGCCTCGGCGCCCTCATCGCCATGACGGTGACGGCTGCGCTGAATGCATGGCTGCAGCACGACTTCGCGCAGGAGTGGAACGAAAGCCTGCGCATCAAGAGAAACCAGCCGCTCGGGGAAGACGAGATCGCGCGAATGCTTGGACGAACAGGGAAGCAGTAAGCTCTCAGGCCTGTTCTACCCAGGCACGCGCGTTACGGAATAGCCGCATCCAGGGACTCACCTCGCCCCAGCCATCAGGCGCCCATGAGAACTGGACCGTTCGAAAGACCCGCTCCGGGTGCGGCATCATGATGGTCACGCGACCATCACTGGTCGTCAGACCGGTGATGCCTCCGGGTGATCCGTTCGGGTTTGCAGGATAGCGTCCTGCGACACCACCGTCGTTCTCGATATAGCGCAGGCTCGCCCGGACGTGGCGCATGTCATCTGCACTGGCAAACTCGGCACGTCCCTCGCCATGGGCAACGGCAATCGGAATGCGCGATCCGGCCATGCCACGCAACAGGACGGATCCACTCTCGAGGACTTCAACGAGCGACAGCCGCGCCTCGAACTGCTCCGAACGGTTGCGGACAAACCTCGGCCAGCGTTCGGCCCCGGGGATCAGTTCCTTGAGACCGGAGAGCATCTGGCAACCATTACAGACGCCAAGAGAGAAGGTGTCCCCGCGATTGAAAAAAGCCTCGAACTCGTCACGCGCTCTGTTATTGAAGAGTATCGACCTGGCCCAGCCGCCGCCGGCACCGAGCACATCGCCGTAAGAGAAACCGCCGCAGGCAACCAGGCCCCTGAAAGTATCGAGCGAGACACGGCCACTGATGACATCGGACATGTGTACGTCGACAGTCTCGAAGCCGGCCTTGTTGAAAGCAGCAGCCATCTCGAGCTGGCCATTGACACCTTGCTCGCGCAGGATCGCCATCCTCGGCGCTGCGCCGCTGTTGATGAATGGCGCTGCAATATCAGCGTCCGGATCGAACGAGAGATAGGGAGAGAGACCGGGATCCTGCGTGTCGCGGATGCGCGCATACTCCTCGTCCGCGCATTCCGGGTTGTCTCGCAGTGACTGCATCTGCCAGCTTGTCTGCGACCAGGCCGACTGCAGTTCACTGCGGCTGGAGCGCAATAGAACCCGCTCTCCGCGTGTGATCACTACCTGCTCGTCATCGTAGAGCGGTTTACCGATGACATGGGTGTAATCTTCCATGCCGAGGCTGCCAAGGGTTCGCATGACACTCTCGAGATCCTTGTCAGCGACCTGGATCACAGCGCCGAGCTCCTCGCTGAAGAGCGCGGGGACGTCATCGCTGCTCGCTGCATCGAGATGCACCTGAAGACCGCACCTGCCGGCAAAGGCCATTTCGGCAAGGGTTGCCAGCAAGCCGCCGTCGGAGCGGTCATGATAGGCGAGCAGCAATCCCTCGCGGTTGAGAGACTGCAGCCCCTGAAAAAACGTCTTCAGCAGTTGCGGTTCGTCGAGGTCGGGACAGCCGTTACCGACCTGGCTGTAAACCTGGGCCAGCGCACTGGCGCCGAGACGGTTCTTCCCGCGACCGAGGTCGATCAGGATCAGTGAGGAGGGACCGCGATCATGCCGCAGCACCGGTGTGAGGCTCCTGCTCGCATCACTGACAGGTGCAAAGGCCGATACGATCAGCGACAGTGGCGCCGTCATCTCTCGCGGCTCTCCGGTGTCACTCTCCCAGACGGTTTTCATCGACATCGAGTCTTTCCCGACAGGGATCGCGATACCCAGGGCCGGACAGAGCTCGAGCCCGACGGCGCGCACCGTATCAAAAAGCCTTGCATCCTCACCCGGATGACCCGCAGCAGCCATCCAGTTGGCGGAGAGCTTGATGTGTCCGAGCCTGTCGATCGGCGCCGCAGCGATATTTGTGATCGCCTCGCCGATGGCCATACGACCCGACGCCGCAGCATCGACCAGCGCCAGTGGTGTGCGCTCCCCCATCGCCATGGCTTCACCCGTAAGATTGTCATAATCCGTCAGGGTCACAGCACAATCCGCTACTGGCGTCTGCCAGGGACCGACCATCTGGTCACGTGCAACCATGCCGGTGATAGTCCTGTCACCGATGGTGATGAGGAAACGCTTGTCGGCAACGGTCGGCAGGGAGAGGACGCGCAGCGCCGCCTCCTGGATATCCATTCCGGAAAGATCCAGATCGGGATAGCGAACGCTGACGGTTTCGACATCCCGCGTCATCTTCGGCGGCTTGCCAAACAGCAGCGACATGGGCATGTCGATGGGGCTGTTTTTGAAATGGCGGTCTCCGAGCAACAGGTTTTCCTCGTCCTTCGCCTCGCCCACGATGGCGTAGGGGCAACGCTCGCGTTCGCAGATCGCCCTGAATTCCTCGAGCCTGTCGGCATCGATCGCCATGACATAACGCTCCTGCGCCTCGTTGCACCAGATCTCCATCGGCGTCATGCCGGGATCATCGTTCGGGACATCACGCAGTTCGAACTCGCCGCCTCTCTCGCCATCGTGAACCAGTTCGGGCAGCGCGTTCGAGAGACCACCCGCACCCACATCATGAATGAAAAGAATCGGATTCCCGGCGCCACGTGCCCAGCAACGGTCGATCACCTCCTGGCATCGACGCTCCATCTCGGGGTTGCTGCGCTGTACGGAGGCGAAATCGAGATCCTCGGCAGAGGTCCCCGAGGTCATCGAGGAGGCCGCGCCGCCGCCAAGACCGATGAGCATCGCGGGACCACCGAGGACGACCAGCGGAGTCCCGGCCGGAAAAGGTTTCTTCTCGACATGCTCCTCGCGGATATTGCCGACGCCGCCAGCCAGCATGATTGGCTTGTGATAGCCGCGCAGTTCACTACCCT
>JASFPB010000115.1:0-6980 GCA_050116235.1 Chromatiales bacterium
GCAGCGATACGACGCTCTATGGCAGGCACTGGGGATGTATCGAGCAGGTTGATTACCTCCACTTCGAAGCCTGCTACTATCGCGGAATCGACTACTGCATCGAGCATGGGCTGCAACTCTTCGAGCCGGGTGCGCAGGGGGAACACAAGATTGCGCGCGGTTTCATTCCACAGATAACACGTTCGGCGCACTGGCTGGCTGAGGACTTTCTGCGTGAGCCAATCGCGCATTTCATCGAGCACGAGCGGCGTGCAGTACTGCAGTACAAGCAGCAGATGGATACCAGCATACCCTACAGGAAAGACATCGCGTGAAGCCTTACTCCGAGTCCTGCGATCAGAACAGGGATCCGATCTTCTCCATCATCGAACCCCTTTTCCGGGGCAGGCGCAACGTGCTCGAGATCGGCAGCGGTACGGGCCAGCATGCTGTCTATTTTGCCGCGAGGATGCCGCATCTGACCTGGCATACGAGCGACCTCCCAGAGAATCATGCCGGCATCCGAGCCTGGCTCGATGAGGCCGCGCTGGCGAACATCTCGGACCCGATCGCGCTCGATGTCTGCAGTAGGCCATGGCCTGATCTTGAAATCGATGCGGTCTTCTCTGCCAATACGGTCCACATCATGCACTTGGAAGAGGTGGTTGCGCTCTTCGAGGGTGTCGGCGAAGTGCTTGGCCGGGATGGTCTTTTCTGTCTCTACGGGCCCTTCAACTATGGCGGCAACTATACGAGCGAAAGCAATGCGCGGTTCGACGAGTGGCTGCATGCGCGGGATCCGCTCAGCGGCATCCGCGATTTCGATGATCTTGACAGGCTTGCCGGGACTGCCGGTCTGCAGATGGAGAATGATTATGCAATGCCGGCAAACAACCGTCTTCTCTGCTGGCGAAAAGTCTGAAATGGCTGCCGGTGTTCCGGTCATGCATCAGCCCGGGAGTCTCCACGGATGAAAGCGCGATCGATCCTGCTGCCACTGCTATTTGCACTCACGACCTCTGTGCTGGCCGAAACCGCGGGACAGCGCCCCGTCAGTGGCACCGGAGGTGATGCTGCTGTCACCGAAACCTTGCCACTCCCTTTCGCGTGGGCAAGAGATTTCTGGCAGTCGCTCAATCTGCAAAAGGGAACGATCAGGCTACCAGCCGCTGCCGCGACCCTCAGTGTCCCGCCAGGCTTCTCCTTCCTCGATGCCGCAGATACCGAACGTGTATTGACCGAAGCCTGGGGTAATCCGCCCGGCAGCGGTCTGCTGGGGATGCTGTTGCCTGAAGGCGTCACGCCTTTCGATGCCGGTGCCTGGGCCATCACGATTGCTTATGAGGAGACGGGCCATATCGCCGTGGCCAACGGCGTGCAACTCGATGCGAACAAGCTCATGAAAAGGATGCAACGCGATGCTGCCCTGGAAAGCGAAACAAGGCGGCACGAGGGCTATGAGTCATTCGAGGTGGTTGGCTGGATCCTGCAACCGCGTTACGACGCCGCACGTCACACGCTCTCCTGGGGAAGAGTGCTTCGTTTTGGCTCCCTGCAGGACAATACGCTCAATATCAGCATCAGGGTGCTTGGCAGACAGGGCATGCTTCTCTATGAACTTGTCGCCGATGAGGCAAAGAGGGCGGATGTGGAGAGTGCCATACCGGCACTGCTGGCAATGTCGACATTCGATCCGGGAGAGAGGTATGAGGATTTCAACCCCGAGAGCGACAGTCTTGCCGTCATCGGGCTCGAGGAGCTCATCACGTCTATCAGCCCCTGAGGCCGGGCAATTCACGCCTTGCGCAAGGCGGCCGACCGGGCCCCGGGGCGAGATCTGCGACCCCTAGCCGGTGTTGCGCATGCCGGCTGCTATCGCGTTAACGCTGCGTAACAGAGGCAACAGCCAGAGATTGTCGGGATCCTCCTCGGCACGATAGCGGCGTAGCAGTGTAGCCTGGATGGCGTTCAGCGGATCGAGGTAGGGATTGCGCCTGCTCAGGCCCATCTGCAGAACTTCATTGTCCTCGAGGAGCTTTTTCATTGAGGAGATCGCGAGCAGGTTGGCTGTCGTTCTTTCGTACTCTTCCGAGATGCGGTTGTAAATACCTTCACAATCACAGTGGGCCGGGTCACACAGCTTGCTGTACATCTTTGCGATCTGCATGTCGCCCTTGAAGAGTGCCATCTGGAGGTTGCTGATCATGGCGCGGAAGAATGGCCAGTCACGGTACATCTGCTTGAGAGTTTCGATGTCGTTGCCCTCTTCGAGCCACTCGCTGATCGCATTCCCCAGTCCATACCAGGCGGGCAGGGTATGCCTTGACTGTGCCCAGCCGAAAATCCAGGGAATAGCACGGATGGACGACTTCGATCGATCGGTTTTCTTCCGGTGGGAAGGGCGGGAGCCGATGTTCAACAGCCCGATCTCCGCAACGGGCGTGGCTTCGTAGAAGTAGTCGAGAAAGCCCGGGGTCTGTTCGGTCAGCGCACGGTAGGCAGTCTCCCCATAGCCCTTCAGTTCATCCATGACCTTGTGGTGTGCGCTGTTGTCCGTCGGGGGTGTGCGCAGCAGGCTGATATTGGATTTCAGCAGGCCTGTGAGTCCCATGGAGAGTTCATAAACAGCGTTTTCCGGGTGGCTGTACTTGTAGTAGAGCACTTCGCCCTGTTCAGTGAACTTGATTTCACCACGCAGGGTTCCGGCAGGCTGTGACAGGATCGCCTCGTGTGTCGGGCCACCGCCACGCCCGATAGTGCCTCCGCGACCATGGAAGAGCCTGCAGTGGACGCCGTGGCGGTCAGCCAGGGCGATGATCTGCTGCTGGGTGCGATAGAGGTTCCATGTCGATGCGATCATGCCGCCATCCTTCGCCGAGTCTGAATAGCCGAGCATGACTTCCTGTCGCATACCACTGGATCGCAGAAGTTGCCCGTAACAGCCATCCGTAAAGAGTGATTCGAGCACGCGGGTACTGCGCTCGAGATCCTCGATGGTCTCGAACAGCGGCGAGATTTCCAGGTGGAAGAACCAGCCGTCTGCGCGTTTGCCGGCAAGACCACTGAGGCTGCCGAGGTAGGCGACCTCGAGCAGATGGCTGGCCTCGTGTGTCATCGAGATGACGTACTGCCCGATCGCTTCCGGGCTCACGCGTTCACGCAGCGCGGCGATGACATCAAAGACCGCGATGACCTCGCGCGTCTCGCTCGAAAGCTGGGCGCGGTCGATGTCGGAACCTTCCTCGATCAGCCGGCCGAGGAGCGTGAGACGCTGCGTCTCATCGAGCCTGTCATAGTCATCGACACCGGCCTGCGAGACGATTTCGGCGACAGCATTTGAGTGGACAGTCGACTCCTGGCGGATGTCGAGACGTGAAAGAAAGAAGCCGAAGGTACGCGTCAGCATGATCAGGTCGAGCAACCGGGCATCGGCGGCCTCCTTGTCGCCGTGTTCCGTGAGCGATTCGTGGATCAGCAGCAGGTCCTCGAGGTACTCCTTCTCGTTGTGATAGGCATGTGGCTGTTCCTCGACGAGTGATTCGTCCTGCAATGCCTGCTGCACCTGTGCGAGTGTTGCACGCAGTCTGTGGAGCATGATCCAGAGCTTGCGGCGGTAGGGCGCGTGATCGAAATGCCGGTAACTCTCGTCGATGTATTGTGTGTAGTTCTCCTCGTCGGACTCGAGCTTCATCTCGAAGGCATCGGATGGCAGGCAGAAAGAGCGTGAATGCGTCAGGTCTCCGATGAGGGAACTTGTCCGGTCGATGTACTCCTGCAGGATTGTCTCCTGTTGCAGGCGCATGGCATGCATCGTGAGTTCCGGGGTGACATAGGGATTGCCGTCCCGGTCGCCGCCTATCCAGGAGCCGAAGCGGATCAGTGCATGCTCCCGCAACAGGGTATCGCGCAGCTCCTCGCCATAGTGACGAACCAGTGCGTTGCTGAGGCGTCGGTAAGTCTTGGGAATTGACTGGAAAAGACTGGTACGGAAATAGTAGAGGCCGTTCTGGATCTCCATCGTCACTTCCGGACGTTGCGGCCGCATCTCCTCGGTTTTCCAGAGTGTCTGAATGAGTGTCCTGATCTCGGTCTTGATACTCTTTTCCTGGTCGATGAATTCGACAGGCTTGTCCAGACGCTTGGTCGCCTCGTAGATCTGGTTCAGAAGCCCCATGATCACCCGGCGCTTGGCCTCGGTCGGATGGGCCGTGAAAACGGGGATGTAGGTACTGCGCGACAGAATCTCGAGTACCTCGTCGCTGTCGAGATCATTCTTGCGAAAATCTCGTACGAGGCTTTCGAAGGAACCGGTCCAGAACTCCTTGCCACGGGCTGCGATGCGGCGGCGCTGTCGGTGCTGAAAGGTGGTTTCGGCAATATTGACGAGCTGGAAGTAGAGGTGGAAGGCCCGAATGACATGGATGAGTTCGTCGGTTGAGAGGGTCTCGATGAGCTGCTGCAGGCGTTCACGCCTCGCAGGATCGTCCTCGGAACGCAGCTCGATGTAGCCCTTGCGCAGGCGTTCGACGATACGGAAAACATTCTCGCCGGCCTGCGTCTTGACGACCTTTCCAAGCAGTTTGCCCAAAAGTTTAACCCTACTTCTTAGGTCTTTATCGTATTTTATTGAATATTCTATAAAAGGATCCGTCATTACTAATGGCTGCCATGCAGTGTCTATCGACCAAAACGGCTGTTATTATACGCACGATTGAAACCAGATCATGCCCGGAAGAATGCAGGATAAATCAGAAGAGAAGAGCAGGCCCGTCGAACAGCATGAGGCCTGGCGTGCATTGCACCAGCATTTCAGCGTTGTCGAGCGCACGCACATGCGCGACCTTTTTGCCCAGCAGCCGGACAGGTTCGAGCAGTTTTCTCTCGAGGCAGCCGGCCTCTTTCTCGACTATTCGAAGAACCGCATCAACCGCGAGACGCTCTCCCTGCTGTGTCGCCTGGCTGAATCTGTGGATCTGGCCGGCAACATCGAGGCGATGTTCTCCGGCAAGAAGATCAACAACACGGAGAGAAGAGCCGTTCTGCATACGGCACTGCGACAGCAAGACGATACCCCGGTATTTGTCGACGGACAGAACGTCATTCCGGAAATACGCGCGGTGCAGCAGAAGATGCGCAGCTTCTCTGATGCCGTGCGCAGCGGTGAATGGCGCGGCTATACAGGCAAGAAAATTCGCAACATCGTCAATATTGGTATCGGCGGTTCGAATCTCGGGCCCCTGATGGTCTGGTATGGTCTCAAGCCCTACATCGAACCGGATCTGAGTCTGCACTATGTTTCCAACGTGGATGCGACGCACCTGGTCGAGAACCTCAGGCAGTGTGACCCCGAGACGACGCTCTTCATTGTCGCCTCGAAGACGTTTACGACCCTCGAGACGATGGCCAATGCAGAGTCCGCAAGGCAATGGCTCGTTGACGCGCTCGGTAGTGACGAAGCGATCGCGAATCACTTCGTCGCGGTCAGTACGAACATGGAGGCTGTGAGCGCTTTCGGGATCGATCCCGAAAACATGTTTGTCTTCTGGGACTGGGTCGGAGGGCGTTACTCGGTATGGTCGTCGATTGGCCTGTCTCTGGCTATCGGCCTCGGCATGGACCGATTCGAGGAGTTCCTCGCCGGCGCAGCGCGCATGGACAAGCACTTCGCGACTGCGCCATTTGATCAGAACATGCCGGTTATTCTTGCGCTACTCGGCGTCTGGTACCGCAACTTCTATCACACCTCAAGCCAGGCAGTCCTGCCGTATGACCAGTACCTGCGCTTTCTGCCTGATTACCTGCAGCAACTTGACATGGAGAGCAATGGCAAGACTGTCAATCGTTTCGGGCAGAGTGTCTCCGTTGCAACGGGGCCGATCATCTGGGGCAGTGCGGGAAGCGACGGGCAGCATGCCTATTTCCAGCTGTTGCATCAGGGAACACACCTGATACCTGCCGACTTCATCATCCCGGTGAACAGCCATAACCCGCTGGGTGCGCACCATCGCATGCTCATTTCCAACTGCCTGGCCCAGTCGGAATCGCTGATGCGCGGCCAGACCCTCGAAGAGGTCGATCGCGAACTGGCCGATCTTCCTGAAGAGGAGAAAGTGCTTCTGCGGCCGCACAAGGTTTTTCCC
This sequence comes from Chromatiales bacterium, assembly GCA_050116235.1. GTDB lineage: Bacteria > Pseudomonadota > Gammaproteobacteria > Chromatiales > Chromatiaceae > Sva-25. The sequence goes on from JASFPB010000115.1 coordinate 6,120, forward strand.
GGCAACAGGCCTTCGAATACCATCATGATGGAACGGGTGACGCCGGAAACACTCGGAGCCCTGATCGCGCTCTACGAACACAAGGTTTTCGTGCAAGGCGTCATCTGGCAGCTCAACTCATTCGACCAGTGGGGTGTCGAGCTCGGCAAGAAACTTGCAGTGCCACTCTACAAGGAACTTGCGAGCCTGCGTGTCGGGGAGCATGACGCTTCGACAACCGGCCTCATGCATTACGTGCAGGCACACATGGTCGACACGGATGCCTGATCCCCGGGCCGGCTTTCGAGGCGGCAGCACTTACGCATGAAGAGGAATGCCACCAGCCTGATTCTTCCGCCCGAACCCGGGATCCGGCACGGGGAATTACCCGACAGACCACGGCTTCATACTGCCGCGCGCATTCACTACAATCGTTCTCCTGATCCACACAGATGACCAAAGCTGCATGAAAACTGGCCGTATCTGGGTTTTTGACGAGAACCGTCTCGAGGAGTCGCTACTGCGCTACGAAGAGGCAGCACTTGCTGCCTATCCGCACCAGGAGGAACGCATTCGCATCACGGTCGCGGCGATGCGTGATTTTCTCCATTCCGAATATGCAGATCCCCTCGTTATGGGCAACCTGGAAAAATAAAGGATCGCCATGAAAATCGTCTCATTCAACATCAATGGCCTGCGTGCGAGGCCTCATCAACTCGAAGCGATCCGGGATACGCTTAATCCCGATGTCATCGGTCTGCAGGAGACCAAGGTACAGGATCCGGATTTTCCGCTGGAGATGATCCGGGATCTCGGCTATCACGCCGAGTTCCACGGGCAGAAGGCCCATTACGGGGTTGCGCTGCTCTCGAAAAAACCGCC
>JASFPB010000116.1:0-6973 GCA_050116235.1 Chromatiales bacterium
AGCCGTGATACTCGGGGTTGTCCTGATAAATGCAGGAATCGGCTTCGTCACCGAGCGACAGGCCGAGAAGACCATCAGCTCGCTCGCGAAGAGTGGTGTTACGAATGTCATGGCCTTGCGCGACGGTGAGACAGTAGCCGTTCCTGTCGAAGGGATCGTGCCTGGCGATATCCTCGTCCTGACACCGGGAAGTTACATCGCGGCCGATATTCGCCTGTTCGAGAGTCACAAGCTCAGCGTCGACGAATCTGCACTCACGGGCGAGAGCCTGCCGGTTACAAAGGAACATGCTTTCCTTGCCGAAGCCGCCACGGCACTTGGTGACAGGCGTAACATGGCCTACATGGGCACCCATGTCACCGGTGGCAGTGGGAAGGGTATCGTTGTCGCCACAGGCAGGGCCACCGAGCTTGGACAGATCCAGACGATGGTCGGCGAGGCCGAGGCGCCAGAAACGCCGATGCAGCGTCAACTCGACGAGATGGGAACACGCCTTGCCATCGTCAGTGGGCTGGTTTGTGCCGGTGTCTTCGTACTCGGTGTGATGCGCGGCCAGGGCTGGCTGCAGATGCTCAAGTCATCTGTCTCTCTTGCTGTGGCTGCCGTTCCGGAAGGGTTGCCGGCCGTGGCGACGACGACCCTTGCCATGGGAATTGCCGAGATGCGCAAGCGGAATGTCTCTGTGCGGCATCTCGATGCCGTCGAGACCCTCGGCTCAGTGCAGGTCTTCTGCATGGACAAGACGGGTACCCTGACCATGAATCGCATGGCAGTCGTATCCCTCTTCAGCGGAATGGCCAGCTACGAGATCTCGGAAGGCGATTTTCGCTGTGAAGGCGAGGCTGTCGAGCCCGCCGACCGCAAGGAGCTCGTGCGGCTCATGGAGGTTGTCTCCCTTTGCAGTGAGACAGAGTTTGTCCAGAGTGATGAGGGTGTCCTGCTTGACGGTTCGCCGACAGAGAAGGCCCTCGTCGAGCTGGCTCTGGATGCCGGTATCGACGTAAGAGCCTTGCGTGAACAGCATCCGCTGCTCAAGACACGTTACCGTGCCGAGGGAAGGCCGTTCATGAGCACGCTTCATCCCCGGGACAACAAATATCTCCTCGCGGTCAAAGGGAGTCCGGAAGAGGTGCTCGCCATGTGTACCCACCAGCTCAAGGGCGGCCGGCGAATCCGCCTGACAGCACCTGCCAGGAAGGCGATCCTGAAGCAGAATGAGGCGATGGCCGGCAGAGCGCTGCGCGTGCTCGGCGTGGCCTGGCGTCAGCTCGACAGTGACAGGATGCCTGCAAAAACCGGGCAGCTGACCTGGGTTGGCATCACGGGCATGGCAGACCCCATGCGCCCCGGGATGGACAGGCTGATTGCAGAATATCACCGTGCAGGTATCAAGACGATCATGATCACCGGTGACCAGAGCGCCACGGCGCAGGCGATCGGGGAGGAACTCGGCCTCAGTGGCGACCAGCCGCTCAAGGTGCTGGAATCGAGCGCACTCGATAACATGGATCCGGCCCTGCTGGCCGGCCTTGCGAAGGACGTCCATGTCTTTGCGCGTGTCAGCCCTGCAAACAAGTTACAGATTGTTCAAGCCTTGCAGGAATCGGGCTATGTGGTCGCCATGACCGGTGACGGCATCAATGACGGACCGGCGCTCAAGGCCGCCGATATCGGTGTCGCCATGGGCGCTGGTGGCACCAATGTCGCACGTGATGTCTCCGATGTCGTGCTCGAGGATGACAACCTTCACACCATGACGACAGCGGTTTCCCAGGGGCGCACCATCTATAGCAATATCCGCAAGATGATCCACTTCATGGTGTCGACCAACCTGACCGAGATCGAGGTGATGCTTGCCGGTATCGCCATGGGGGCCGGTGAGGCCATGAACCCGATGCAGTTACTCTGGATCAACCTCGTGACAGATATTTTCCCTGGCCTGGCGCTCGCGATGGAGCCACCGGAGGAGGGCATCATGGAACGCGATCCACGGGATCCCGACGAACAGATGATCGCCGGCAACGACCTGGTGCGCATGGGAATCGAATCAGCTGTCATTGGCGCAGGTACATTCGGCGCATTTCTCTATGGCATCCGCCGCTATGGTCCGGGCCCTGAGGCCAGCACACTCGCTTTCAATACCCTGACGCTCAGCGAGCTTGCGCATGCGGTGAGCTCCCGATCGAGCCAGCGCATCCTCTTCAGCGATCACGCACTCCCGCCGAATCCCCACCTGGTCAAGGCAATCGCCGGCATGGCTGGATTGCAGTTTCTCGTCAGTGCCCTGCCGGGAGCGCGGCGCCTGCTGGGCACGACCCCGCTCGGTGTTGCTGATATCGCCGTGATCGCCGCTGGCGTACTGGTCCCGTTGCTTGTCAATGAGGCAAGCAAGTCCGGAGCTGCAGAGAGGGCAGAAGCCGATGATGACGAGATGAGTGATAATGATAACGAAATCCTGGAGGGAGAATATCTCCAGGCCGACACAGAGGAGAGCAGAGCGTGAAAGAGCTGACCATCTTTACATCGGAATCGGTTACTGCCGGTCACCCTGACAAGCTCAGCGACCAGGTCAGCGATGCGATCGTCGATCATTTTCTCGCGCGTGATCCATTATCGACAGTGGATGCAGAATGTGCCGTCGCCAGCGGGATCCTCTTCATCTCGGCCCAGTACGCATCCACGGCGAATCTCGATCTCGTAGCAATTGCGCGCAACGTCATTGCCGGGGCCGGTTATCCGAAGAGTGTCTTCGACGCCGACAACTGCACCGTCATGACCAGCATCAAGGACCAGTCGGCCATGCGGCCCAGGCTCGATCTGGAAGAGCTTGGCAAGAAGGAGCTCGACAAGGTAACAGCCAGGCACCAGGTCACGCTCTTCGGCTATGCCTGTAATCAGACTGAAGCTTTGATGCCCCTTCCGATCTGGCTGGCACATCGATTGTCCGAGCGCATGGGCTCTGCAGAAGTGCTGGAAAAGATTCCCTACCTCCTGCCGGACGGGAAGAGCCAGGTTGCAGTCGGCTACAGGGATGGCAAGGTCAAAGGCGTCAGGGGTATCAACCTCGTTGCCAGCCAGAGCGAGAGTTCTGCTGCAGACCTGGACCAGCTTCGCGAGGATCTCCTTAGGCACGTCGTAAAGCCGGTGCTGAAAAAAGAAAACCTCAAGATCGATGAAAAACTCGTCTCCGTGAACCCGAATGGCCAGCTGATCGGTGGAGGGCCTGCGTTGCACGCCGGCTTGACGGGACGAAAGACCGGCATTGACACCTATGGCGGCTACTGTCGACAGAGCGGCACGGCCCTGAGCGGCAAGGATCCCCTGCGCATCGATCGTGTTGGCGCCTATATCGCGCGTTATGCTGCGAGGAATGTCGTGGCGGCAGGCCTGGCGAAGGAGTGCGAATTGCAGTTGAGCTATTCACCCGGCAGTGCAGCGCCGGTCAATATCGAGGTCCAGACATTCGGTACAGAAATGATCCCTGAATCCGATATCGTCAGCCGTCTTCGCGATGTCTTTGATTTCCGACTTGCAGCCATCGTTCGTGACCTGCGTCTGCGGCAGTTACCTGCCGAAAGCAAGGAGCGCGGTTTCTACAGGCGACTGGCCAGCTATGGGCACATGGGTAGAGTCGATCTCGATGCGCCATGGGAGAATAACGACAAGGCGAAGTTGCTGAAATAGGAGCAACTTGCCCCGACGCCTTGCGGCTTGCCGGTATTACCAGCCGACGACCGGGTTGTAGGATTGTTCCCTGAGATCTTCTGTTGCGATCTGCTCGTAGAGCTCGCGAATCCTGTCGTTACCGTAATCCCGCTCCAGCCGTCTCACGATGAAGTGGCCGCGCGCGACATCCTGGTAGTGATTCATGAAGATGAGATTCAGCATTGCGCCGCTGACGGCCCCCGCGACGGGAATGGCGCGAGCTGCCGCATGATCCGAGATCACAACGCCAAATCGGGCAGCGATCGCACGTGCCAGCTCGATGCTTCCGGGGATCTGCGAGCCTGCAGCAGTCAGAATATTTTGCTCGAAATGCAGGCCGAGCATGATTCGTAATGCATAGTAGCCAAGGTCGGCAGCGTCATCGTCCTTTGTTCGTCCGCCAAGGGCGAAAACCTGAGCGCAGGCAAGGCGCGCATCATTGGTCTCCAGGTCCTCACCCTCCTGGCGGGCGATATCCGCGATGGCGTGCAACATCAGCATGGTGACCGCCGGCATCTCGGCTGCCAGTGTCAGGGGGCCGAAAAAACCGCCAACCGCGCCCGTGCCCGCCGCGAGGAATCTATGCGCCCACTTGCTTGTGCGCGGTGAAATGCCGGAGATCATTGGCAAGGCACCGGGCCGCAAGAGCCTGCAAATTGTCGCCTGGGCTGTCCGGTCGATCTGTTTCTGCCATTTTTTTGGTAGAAGCTTGATGCCTTCTTCTACAGGTACCGCCAGTACTGCTGACATACGCGCTGCCAGTGACGGATGCTCGAGGTGCACATAGGCCCAGCGCAGCTGCTCCATCTCGACATCTTTGATCATCGGAGCGATCTGCAGGGAGGTCATCTCTGTCTCTGGTTATCGGGCGCGCGCATCACTCTGTCGCCTCTGGTTAGTGATTTTCAACTGCTGCCGGATACTAGCCTGCTGTTGTTAAATTTTAATGTTGGGCAGGCGTTTTTCCACGCCGGTGATCATGGCCCCGCTGAGTATCGAGAAAACACCTGTGACGGCAGCGATTTTCGCGAGCTCTTTCGGAGGGGGAAGCTGTAGCCGGAAACGGCCATTGGCATCAGCCTTGCCCATGTTGTAGTGAATGATGGCTTCTGTCATAAAAACGCCGAAGGTGACACCGGTGACGATCAAACTTCTCATTGTCGATTACTCCGCTGAAATAGCAGCAAGACTGCTCTCTTTCGAGATTACCATTTTTTTCCTGATGGGATAAACTGTCACTGAGGGTAGAGTCTTTTATACCCGAGGAAACACTGACGTGACACCCAATAACCAACTCTTCAAAGGCCTGGCCATCGGATTCGGTGTCGCCGTGCTGACTCCGCTTGTCATCGCTGCCCTTGCCCCTGTGCTCCAGCCTGCCGCCCGCTCGGCACTCAAGGCAGGTATTCGCGTTTACGAGAAGGGCCGGGAAAATATCGAATTACTCGGTGAAACGATGGATGACATCGTGGCGGAAGTGCACGAAGAGATGCATGACACTGCCAGTGCAGTCGAGGATGCCGCCGAGACCGTCGCCGATGCCTCTTCGGATGCCGGTTCTATGCATTGACTGCTTATGCTGCCCAGGGCTTATATTGTTCACCAGATCAGAAGCCGGTTGAGACTCCGCATTCCGGAGAAGTGTCAGGACACCGATTACTTCGCCATGCTCGAGGAACAGCTTTCCTCGCTCCCGCTGTTTTCCTTGGTGGAAGTAAGCCCTGTGAGCACGAGCATACTGCTGGAGCATCCCCTTCATAGCTACGACGCGGTCCGGCCAGAGCTGGAGCGCCTCGGGCTTTTCGATATGATCGCGGAAAAGCCGCCTGCTGTCAGGCCGATGGAGGCTGTGGCCGCGAAGCTTGCGCGAACAGATTCACTGATCAATGAAATCAGTTCAGGTGGTTTTGACTTGCGCACCCTTGCATTTGCCATAGCCATGCTGATGACACTCCAGCAAGCGGTAAAGGGTAATTTTTCAGGGCCTGCAATACCCATGTTTCTGGCTGCGCTGAGCCTGATGTCATCAAACGGCGGGAATATTCCGGGTACGGATTGAGGGTTGCTCTTCGAGTCGTTTCGTCCAGCCCGCCGCGCACTGAAAACAATTTCGCAAAGATCTATACAGGAGCCCATTCATGATCTTGAGACTGATTGCCGGCGTTGCGCTGGCTACCTTCGGCTACTACGTGGGAAAGCAGGTGGGCCGCAATGAACACATTCGTGAAGAGCTTGAAGAAGAGGATGACGGCTCTGCCCAGCAGACTGGCGAAATGATGAGTGAACGTGCCGGTCGAAAGAAAAAAACGGGGCAATGAGCGCTAGCTCTTCTTGCGAATAACCTTCTTTTTCTTGCCGGCAGTCTTGCGCCGGACGGCTTTCTTCTTGATGCTTTTCTTTTTCGCAGGTGTCTTCTCCTGCTGACCCGAAGTTCCGGACTCTTCGATCCGTTCCCTCAGTTCCCTGAATTGCTTGCCGACGCCATCCATCAATCCTGTCGAGATCTCCTCGACTTCGTCCATGAGTTTCAGCAGTACATCCCTTGAATCGATTTCACGTACTTTGTGACCAACCGATTTCGATGTCTCCTGTGCAACCTTCGCGGCATTGGACATGCTTTCGCTGATTGATTCAAGACCCGTACGCAATTCATGGATCATGCGCTCGCTGGCTTCATCCATCTCATCGTATATTTCGCTGGCGGTTTCACGCAGCTTTTCATTGAGGGGACTGCGGGAGGGTTTTGAACTCTTTTTTGTGACCATGCGGAGCAGGCATCAACCGGGATCTTGTTGTGTTGATTCTATTTATATCACAGCCGGGAATGCCATCGCAGAGGTGAGTAGCGGGAGAATGGCTCCCCAGGGGTGTTTTCCCACCCGGCTTCAGGGAAGAGATGTAACATGGCCGCAGAGCGGCTGCTAGCCAGAACTCGGGAACGCATCCTTGGAGGACGCGTTCCCTTCCCGGCAGGTCGACTCTATGAATCAGTTATAGCCAAGTACTGCGACTTTGGAAGCTGGCTCGAAAACGCTCTTGATGTTCCTGCTAGATGGCAGCTTGAGCTGCGAATCCTTGCCAGGAGACTTGATGCCGCCAGGACGCTTGATGGAAGTGGTCTGAGCTGATTTTGCCTGTTGTGACATTGGTGTGAATCCCCGAATGATCGCTTTGCCAGACCGTTTGTTAAAAAAAGATGACAAACGGTTAAGAATGGATATTAGTAGAAAAATCAGCGATTTAAAGTATTTGACAGCTCAATAGTTTC
>JASFPB010000117.1:0-6963 GCA_050116235.1 Chromatiales bacterium
GAACGACTCATGACAAATACAGTCTTGTTCCTCTCCCCTACCTGCTTTCAGTTTCCTTCCTCAGCAGGCTGATGCAAGCATAGGATGACAAACAAAGGCTGTACGAAAGTCAAAGGCATGTCCACACTCAAGATGCATGAAGCAGACGCTCAGGCTCGAGACCATTCCCACCGTCACGGGACAAGACTTACACCATGTAAAAATATCAGGGCTTGTATACTGACAGCTGCGGTACCGGGCACCTCTTTATGGCTTGCATGAATTGCCAACCACGCATCCTCCTTGCACTGCTTTATACCTGCCTCGGGCTCCTGTTCACCGGCTGCAGCTCCACCCCGTCTCAACCCGCGAGCCATGAACTGGATTACATTAGCCGGGCGACTTCGAACAGCCAGAACGGCGTAAAGGCCTCTGCCAGCGTGCTTTCGGCTGAAGAGAGTCTCCAGGTCTACGGCGTCGAACTTGCTTCCCGGGGAATTCAGCCGGTCTGGATCAAGATCGAAAATCATGATGACAGGGCTTACTGGCTGATGTCGGTGGGGCTCGACCCGGACTTCTTCCCTCCGACAGAGGCCGCGGAATTCTTCTCCTCTCAAGGCCGGCAGGATGAGCTTGAGCGGAGATTCAGGGAGTTGGCGTTTCGTAACCCTGTTCCTCCCGGCGGAAAAGTCACGGGATTCGTGCTGACCAATCTTGACGAGGGGGTGAAGATGGTCCAGCTCGATCTTGTCGCAAGCGGCCAGATGCGGTCTTTCTCGATGCTAACCGGAATTCCGGGCTTTCGTGCGGACTACCACAATGCGGATGAGATTTTCTCGCGTTATACCGACAAGCCGGAGGAGATAACCGATTACACGAACGGAGATGCATTTCGCAAGGCCCTCGAAGAGTTGCCCTGCTGCGTTAAAAACAGAAGGGGCACGCGCGATGGTGATCCTCTCAACCTTGTAATCGTTGGTGGACTGGAAGATGCCTTTCCTGCGCTGGTGCGCCGTGGCTGGCGACCAACCGAACAGACCTGGTCAGGAGCGATCATCAAGATGATGAAATCGGCACTTGCAGGCAAACCTTATCTCAACGCTCCAATCAGCCCTCTTTACATGTACGACCGGCCGCAAGACCTGGCAATACAGCGTGCCCGTGACAATATCCACCAGCGTAACCATCTGCGTCTGTGGCTCAGTCCAATGAGCTACCGCAGCAAACCGGTATGGGTCGGCCAGATCAGCCGTGACATCGGCACCAAGCTGACGCTTTACTCGCCCTACCTGACAACGCACAAAATCGATCCGAATGTGGACGAGGCCAGAACGGCGCTCACCGAGGATATGGCCTATTCCCAGAACCTCGCGAAGATCGGGTTCGTCACTGGAGTGGGTGAGGCACCCAGGGATGCTCCCCGCAAGAATCTCACACGGGATCCGTATTACACGGATGGTTTTCGCGCAGTACTGATCTTCGATGATCAACCCCGTTCGCTGGCCGAAATCGAATTCCTGCCATGGGAAGGACGCGCTGGTGGCTTCACCGAACAATTCAAGGGCGATCGATGATGGAGCCTCTGGCCACAGTATCAGCTTGTCGCCGGCGAGGATTGTCTCCGCTATGGCACAATCCCCTTCTTTTTCTGGTCATGACGATGCATCTGATGCTCGGAGGTTGCGCCACCTGGCAAGCACCTGAATTCGTAGACGATACCGGGTTGCGTGAGCGGGCCGTTAGTGAAACAGTCGGCGATGTCAGACTGAGTGCCGCCATTCTCAGAGCCATTGATAGCCAGCAGCTTTTTGGAGCCGATGTGAACGCGAAAGGAATCCAGCCGGTCTGGATCGAGGTCGAGAATTCTGGCCCGGATATGCTCTGGCTCTTGCGTGCCGGGACGGATCCGGACTACTTCTCCCCCCTCGAGGCGGCCTGGCCTTTCCACGCCATGCTGGGAGGCAAGCGTAATGACGCCATTGACGAGCATTTCGATGGACTTGATTTCCCGAATCCGATCCCACCTGGCTCCACGCGTTCAGGCATTATCTTCACCAATCCGCATCAGCGAACACGCATGCTGAACGTCGACCTGCTGGGGCAGAAAAGGATGGTCCCCTTTACCCTCTTTCTGCCTGACCCCGATAACCCTCCTGACGAGAGTGCCATCGAGGCCGTAGAGCGTCACCTGGAGTCAGTGCGTGTCAATATTCGTTCTCCAGACGACTTGCGTAAGCGATTGGAGGATTCTCCCTGCTGTGCGCAAACCGAGGCAGGAGATGTAGCCGGTGATCCGGTCAATGTTGTGGTGATCGGTACACTGGACAATGTTGCGGCAGCGCTGATTCGTCGCGGTTTCCGTACCGACCGCAAAGCGCTCGACGATTCACAGAGGCTTTATGGACGCCCGCCTGATTTTGTCTTGCGCAAGTCAGGCCATGGCGGCATGCCTGCCCACTGGATTCGAGCATGGGCTGCACCCGTTAAATATAGAAATCAGCCCGTGTGGATGGTGCAGGCTGGACGCCCGGTCGGCGGACGCATTTCCATCGCCGGGGAGAGAGCCCTGGTTCTCCACCCGGATGTGGACGAAGTGAGGAACCTGCTGATCCAGGATCTGATCTATTCGGGTGGCGTTGCCAGTCTGGGATTCGCCGAGGGAGCAGGTAAGGCCCGAACAAACCGGTCGCGCACGGATACCGCCGGAAACCAGTATCACACTGACGGGCTGAGGGCAGTGATGTTCATTCTCTCACGCCCGCGCGCATTATCTGATTTCGAGATTCTCGACTGGGTTCCGGCACTTGAGCTCAGCGAGGCCGATGCCGCCAGGGAGCAAGCAGATGCCCGACGCAAATAGAAGCTGTCGCCCCGGGAGTTCACAGCTTGCTTCGATCAGTAAACGCCGGATTTTACGGTGGCTGGCTACGCCGATCCTGGTCGCTACAGCCCTGAGTCTGGGTGCTTGTACCACAAAACCACTCCTGCCTTATACGCAAGAAACGCCGCCAATGTTGCTGGTACCAGCCTCGCAGGCCGGTATCGATGACAAGAGAGCGCGCTTTCGCGAGATCTTCTGCGAGGTACTCGAAACGCACGGCAAAGAACTGCCAGATTACCGGCCCTGCAGCGAGGCCCTGACAGATGTAGGCCAGGAGCCGAAAGGAACAGGACAGACGGTAGATCTCGGGCCTTCTCGCCGGCGTCTTGTTGCTGCCTTTGTCCCGGGTGTGGGCTGGGACTGTTTTGCGGAGTGGCTGGCCCCTGCCGGCAGTGTTACAGAACATGTCCGCCGGTTCGACTACGATCAGGTCATTCTGGAGGTAGATAGCCTCTCCAGCAGTACGAATAATGCCCGCCAGATCCGTGATGCAGTCCTGGCAATGCCAATGCAAGGCAGGCAACCACGTCTGGTTCTGATCGGCTATTCCAAGGGCGCCACAGATATCCTCGAGGCAGTAGTTTCCTATCCTGAGATTCGCCCACGTATCGCAGCAGTTGTGAGCACGGCAGGCACTATTGGCGGATCACCGCTTGCCAATGATGCGGACTCGTCCATGCTCGCACTATTCCAGAAATGGCCCGGCGCCCGATGCTCGCCGGGCGACAGTGGGGCTATCGAAAGTCTGCGCACGGACAAACGCAAAACATGGCTGGCGCAGAATCCCCTGCCCCGGGACATCCCCTATTACTCACTGGTGACTTTTCCACAACCGGAGCGCATTTCCACGGTCCTCAAGACAACCTACAGCAAACTCAGCCGTGTGGACGCGCGCAATGATAGCCAGGTCCTTTTTTACGATCAGGTGATACCCGGCAGCTCCCTCATGGGGTACCTGAACGCTGACCACTGGGCACTGGCAGTCCCGATTGCCCGCACGCATACATCGCTAGGCGCCACATTCGTTAACCACAATGATTTTCCCCGCGAGGCACTACTCGAGGCAGTATTGCGTTTCATCGAGGAGGATCTGGCGCAGTCACGCAGATGACGCGGGATACAGGGCGATCCCATAAAATGCTGCGATGCGCCCCAGTAGCCGGGACCTATTGCTCAGCAAGAATCTCCTCTACTGCATCAACTTGTACATATCAACGATCGTGATATTCATCATGCGCTGATCGACTAGCATCGTACCGTCATTGGGTCGATCAAGATCGAGGATGACCAATGCAAGTGCGGTCAGAACAATCGAGAACGCACCCATCCGCCACCGACTGATGCGATCCTGGAGACCAGCATTGTAACCAGCCACTGCCATTGCGCTTGCTGCAGCAAGGACAAGAAGCCATATTATCGTGGGCTCAAGCCGGTCAATGACGGCTGCCAGACGAAGCGTATGAGCATCCATGACGTTGTTCACGGCAGCGATTATCGATGCTTCCAGTGGAGCGGGATTATCCTGATCGACCACCTGCCTCGTCGCAGGCCAGATAAGTGACTGCTTTTCAAGGGTCCTGGACATAAGGTCCTGAAAATCCTCGGGTGTATGCAATGAGCGAGGAGGGACGGAGCGTGTGCGTGCATACTCATAGAGTGACCGCATCAGCTCTTGCCGCCCGGGTTCGACTGCAAGATCTGCTCTGTAAAAGGCCGTCCCGATTGCATTTGCTTCGTTGACCAGTGCAGCCTTGCGTGTCTCGTACTTGTCCAGGCTGGCAGAGTATGTAAAAGCCAGTATAAGGCCGAGAACAGCAAAGAGAGAGGTCTGCACGATTCCCCCACCGCCCTTTTCGGGATCTCTCCATGTGTGACGGCGTGACCGTCCGACATGAAAAGCGACCTCCAGTGAGATCATCATCGCTGCGAAAAAGATGACCGCAATGCCCCACAGGGGAAGAAAATCAAATATCAGCAGCCAGCCAAATAATATCTCTATTTTTATTTCTTCCAATGCGTATTACTCAGACATGAGAAAGCTGGCTTCACGGGAGTGATTTCAGTTGGAGTTATTCGGAGTTGATAGAAACAAACTTACACCATTTTAGTACCATTCGATGTTGACTGGCAATGATTCGACCGGGCTCCACATGAAGCGACGGATGTATTGCTGTTTGATCACCAATTTTTAGCTGCAAGCAGTTGGATAAAGAGGGAAGCTGGCATGATGAAGAGTTCCGACACAGCACGGGGCTGGTTTATGCCGGTATCCTGGTGCGTTTGATAGCCCGACGCATCAATTTCATTCGCATCTGTTCAGACATGCTCCAGCGGACAGTTTTAACCGGGTGTTAGTTCGACGCCAGTTTCAGATGCAATGGGAAGATGCGTGCTGAAACTCATGGCACGGTCTTCAAATCCCACACGACCCAAATCATAGATTTCGATAAGAATTATTGTCTTAAGCAAAACCCGGGGCTGTTTTCTGAGGTGGTCCCGGAAGTTTTGAATTATGGGAGTCCTTCGGTGGTTTTTTCCGGATGTTTATTGGTGATAATCTGGCATCTTGAATCTGGAGAAATACAATGAAGCGTTTCGGTCTTTGGAGAGTAAGGACATTTGGTACCGGTCTCGGTGTTTTTGTGTTGGTGTGCGCACTGTTAACCGGTCTGAGCATGGCGCAAATTGCCGCAGCAGAAGAAGCGGCACCTGCAGCAGAAGAAGCGCAGGAGACCAAGCCCCCCTACCCTGCCGGGCTCGATGATCCCTCCATCAACCCTGAAGAACTGCAACTGCGGCTCATCCCCCTGACCGCCGAGCAACTCGCTCCTCTCGCTGCCGCCTGGCAGGAGCAGGCACGCGAGGCCACGCAGGCTGTCGTCGACAAGAGTCTCGAGATTCGCGCGGCTGAAGGCACCGAGGCCGAAGCACAGCGCGAGTTGCGCGTCACGCTACTGGAGGAACGCAACCTCATCCTCCAGAAATTCTCAACAGTGATCTCTGCCCTCGAAGCGAAGGGCGGTGATCCAGACCAGGTGGCAACGATGCGCAGCTACCTTTCATCCATCATCAGCCAGGGGAGGCAACAGCAGACGGCACAGGAATTTGCCGACAGCATGCTTAGCTGGCTCGTCTCTCCCGAAGGCGGCTTGCAGGTCGGCTTTCGCATCGCAGTTATTGTTGGGTCCCTCTTCGCTCTGTTCATCGTCGCCCGGGTCGTGCGCAGCTGGGCACGGCGTCTGTTCGCCAGGATAACAACCCTCTCCAGGCTACTGCAGGGCTTCCTTGTCATGGCGGTGTACTGGTTAACAATCGCCTTCGGCCTTATGATCGTGCTTGCCGCACTGGGCGTGAACATCACGCCACTCTTCGCACTTGTCGGTGGTGCTTCCTTCATCATCGCCTTCGCCATGCAGGAGACACTGAGCAACCTGGCCGCAGGCCTCATGATCATGATCAACCGGCCTTTCGACGAGGGTGACTTTGTTCAGGTGGCCGGTCTTGGCGGCACCGTCAAGCACGTCTCCATCGTCTCCACGACGATAGCGACACCCGATAACCAGGTGATCGTCATCCCGAACTCCAAGGTATGGGGCGATGTCATCACGAATGTCACCGCATCCGACACCCGTCGCGTGGATCTTGTTTTCGGAATCGGCTACAGCGACTCGATCGAACAGGCGCAAAAGGTGCTGGAAGAGGTTATCTCCGGGCATCCCCTGATCCTTCAGGAACCGGCGCCAGTGATCAGGGTGAGTGAGCTGGCAGACAGCTCGGTCAACTTCATCGTTCGTCCGTGGACGAAGACCAGTGATTACTGGGGTGTCTACTGGGATCTTCAGCGCGCAGTCAAGGAGGCATTTGACGCGAACGGTATCTCGATCCCCTTCCCGCAGACGGATATGCATCTCCACGTGATCGATAAAGACGAGGCGGAGGTTCCTGCGGCGCTGTCAGCACCAGAGAAGACGGCGCGTTCCGGCGGCTCGTCAAGTTATGCCAGGGATGACCACGGCCCGGACCACAATCAGGATGACGGGAACGATCGCGACTAGAGACAGAAGAGTGGAAACACCGGAGAGCGGAATTGGCCGTGTCGATAT
>JASFPB010000118.1:0-6947 GCA_050116235.1 Chromatiales bacterium
CGAGTCCTGGACAATCAGCGATGATGGCAGGCAATACACTTTCGAACTCAGGCGCGATGTGAAATTCCATGATGGCACTCCATTCAACGCGGAAGCCGTCAGGTTCAACTTCGAGCGCATGCTCGATGAGGAGCATCCCTTCCACGATACCGGGCCTTTCCCGCTTGCCTTCTTTTTCTCCTCCATCGACAGGGTCGAGACCGATGGTGACTATCGCGTCGTCTTTCATCTCAAGGAACCCTATGCACCCTTTCTCTCCAACCTTGCCTATCCGACGGGTCTTGTCGTTTCCCCCGCGGCGGTCGAGAAAGACGGCAAGGCCTTCGGTCGCAGCCCTGTCGGAACGGGCGCCTATCGTTTCGAAGAGTGGGAGAGCAACTCAAGGGTGGTTGTGACACGCAACCCCGACTACTGGGATGGCGCACCGGTACTCGAGGCCGTGGTTTTCCGGCCCATCACCGACGCCAACACGCGCGTTGCGGAAATGCTTTCCGGCGGGATCGATGTCATGGTGGAAGTCCCGCCGGACAATCTCGCCACCTTTGCAAAGGATGCCATGTACGAGGTGCATGAGCAGAGTGGTCCGCACCTCTGGTTCCTGATCCTCAACATGAAGGAAGGGATCTTCACGGACAAGCGCGCACGGCAGGCGATTAACTACGCGATCGACAAGCGGGCCCTGACCGAGAATGTCCTGCAGGGCACGGCTGAGATCGCCGCCGGGCCGACACCACCGGCATTTGCCTGGGCCTACAATGACCAGCTGCAACCCTATCCACATGACCCGGAGAAGGCGAGGGCCTTGCTCAAGGAAGCCGGTGCCGATGGGGCGAAACTGACTTTCTACGTCACCGAGGGCGGATCGGGCATGCTCGATCCCGTCTCCATGGCTGCAGCGATCCAGGCCGATCTCGCGAGAGTCGGGCTCCAGGTCGAGATCGAGACCTACGAATGGAACACCTTCCTCGGCAAGGTCAACCCGGGACTCGAGGGCAAGGCCGACATGGCCGAGATGGCCTGGATGACGAACGACCCGGATACACTCCCTTACCTCGCACTGCGGACTGACGCCTCCCCGGACAAGGGCGGTTTCAACTCGGGCTACTACAGCAACCCGGAGGTCGACCGGCTGCTCGAGGAAGCGCGCCGCTCGACCGACAAGGCGGAGCGCGCCCGTCTCTATCGCGAGATGCAGGCAATCGTGCGTGATGACGCGCCCTGGGCATTCATCGCCAACTGGAAACAGAATGCTGTGACGACGAAGCGTGTCAGGGATTTCAAGCTGCAGCCCTCTTTCTTCCTGATGCTGCAGAAGGTCAGCAAGCCCTAGCGAGCGCATGTTCAGCTATATCGTCAAGCGACTGCTGGCAGTCGTGCCGGTGCTCTTTGGCCTGACGCTGATCGCTTTCGCGATCATGGCGGCGATTCCCGGTGACCCGGCAACGGCGATCCTTGGCTCCTACGCCACCCCGGAAAATGTCGAGAAGCTGAACCGCGACCTCGGGCTCGACAAGCCCTTGCCGCAACAGTACGTCATCTGGCTCGGAAACATCCTGCAGGGGGATTTTGGCCGCTCCTACACACTCAACCGGCCGGTCATCGACGAGGTCCTCGAGCGCTTCAACGCCACGCTGATCCTAGCGGGAGCCGCCATGCTGTTGTGCGCCTTCTTCGGCCTCATTGCCGGGATCGTATCGGCAGTGCGTCAGTTCGGCTGGGCCGACCGGCTCATCACCTTCGTCGTGCTGATCGGTATTTCCGTACCGTCATTCTGGCTCGGCCTGATGCTCATCCTGCTCTTCGCGGTCAACCTGCAGTGGCTGCCGGCATCGGGCATGTACGCGATTTACGGTGGCGGTGACCTGCCTGACCTGCTCAGGCATCTCGTCCTGCCTGCGATCACCCTTTCAGTTGTTGCTACCGGTGTCATCGCGCGCCTGACGCGTGCCGCCATGCTCGAGGTGTTGCGCCAGGATTACATCCGCACGGCACGCGCCAAGGGACTCGCCGAGCGCCGCGTGATCTACCGGCATGCCTTCAAGGCGGCGCTCGTGAGCGTGATTCCCGTGCTGGGTGTCCAGGCCGGTTTCGTGATCGGCGGGGCAGTCTATATCGAGACGGTCTTCCAGTGGCCCGGCATCGGCGCCATGCTCGTCAAGGCCATCACGACGCGGGACCTGCTTCTCGTCCAGGGAGGCGTTCTCGTCGTTGCCGTGGCCTATCTGCTGTTCAACCTGCTGGCCGACGTGCTGCAGTCGGTTCTCGATCCGAGGTTGCGGCGATGAGCCGGCGTCCCGGCGCCTGGCAACTGCTGGCCAACAACCGTCTCGGCCTCATCGGCCTGGTTGTTTTCTCGACTGCTGTCATCCTGGCGCTTGTGACGCCCTGGCTGCCGCTGCCCGATCCGGACCTGACAGCGCCTGCCGATCGCCTGCAGCCGCCATTAAGCGAGGGTCACCTGCTCGGGACGGATCATCTCGGACGGGATATGCTGTCACGCCTGCTCTGGGGCATGCGCGTCAGTTTCGCGGTCGGTCTCTCTGCGACACTCATCGCGGCCTTTTTCGGTTCCATGATAGGTCTTGTCGCCGGTTTCACTGGCGGCCGCATCGACAACCTGCTCATGCGCGGGATCGACATGCTCATGGCCTTTCCCTATATCCTGCTGGCCCTCGCGATCGTCGCGGCTCTCGGGCCCGGGCTCATCAATGCACTCTATGCCATTGCCATCGTCAACATCCCGTTCTTCGCCAGGAACGTGCGCGGTGTGACGCTTTCGCTGTCCGGTCGGGAGTTTGTCGACGCGGCCCGCCTCAGCGGCAAGTCATCCTCGCGTATTCTCTTCACAGAGATCCTTCCGAATGTCCTGCCTGTGATCGTGATCACCATCACGACAACCCTGGGATGGATGATTCTCGAGACGGCCGGCCTCAGCTTTCTCGGGCTAGGTGCACAGCCGCCACAGGCCGACCTGGGATCCATGCTCGGCGAGGGTCGGAAGTTCATGTTCACGGCCGGGCATGTGTCCATCTTGCCGGGACTCGTGATCTTTTTTCTGGTCATGGCAGTCAATCTGACCGGCGATGGCATTCGTGATGTGCTCGATCCGCGACTCAAGTCAGGCGTCCTGTCGCGCCCGGCTGCCCGGACGGTCATCAACAGGAAAACCGGGCCCGATATTGTTGAGAGCAGCGACAAGTTGCTCGCCGTGCGGGGACTGCGTACCGAGTTCGGCCAGGGTGAATCGCAGTTTGCGGCTGTCGAGGATGTCGGTTTCGATCTGCAGCAGGGTGAATGCCTCGGCCTCGTGGGCGAGTCCGGCAGTGGCAAGACGGTCACGGCCATGTCCCTGACAGGACTCGTCGCCTCGCCACCGGGCAGCATCACGGCTGGCACTGTCCGGTTCGACGGCATCGACTTGCTGTCGGCATCGGATGAGCAGATTCGCGAGATTCGCGGTGCGCGCATCGCGCACATTTTCCAGGATTCCCTCTCGGCCCTGCACCCGCTCTACACCGTCGGCGAGCAGATTGTCGAGGCGATCCGCGCCCACAGCAGCGCGTCACGCGAACAGGCCAGGACTCGTGCCGCAGACCTCCTGCGCCAGGTCCGCATCGACAATCCGGAGCAGCGACTGGACGCCTATCCGCACCAGCTTTCGGGCGGTATGCGCCAGCGCATCAGTATCGCCATGGCACTTGCGCATCGTCCCGACATTATCATCGCGGACGAGCCGACAACGGCGCTTGATGTGACGGTACAGGCGCAGGTGCTGAAACAGATGAACGATCTCAGGAAGAGCAACAACACAGCCTTGCTCTTCATTACCCACGACTTCGCCGTTGTCTCGCAGATTTGCGACAGGGTCATCGTGATGTATGGTGGCAGGATCGTCGAAAGCGGTGAAACCCGTGCGGTCATCGACCAGCCACGTCACCCCTATACCCGGATGCTCATGCAGTGTATTCCGGTACTCGGCGAGCCGGAGCGGGAAATCAATGCCATCCCGGGACAGCCGCCCCGGATCGACAAGCCTGTCCCGGGCTGTGCCTTTGCTCCGCGTTGCCCGCATGCAGGCAAGCGCTGTCATGACGAAGCTCCACCACTTGTGGAGAGTGGCGACGGACGCAGCGTGCGCTGTTTCTATCCGCTGGGTGACACATGAGTAATCCCGGGGTCATTCTCGAAGTCCGGCATCTCAACCGCATCTTCAGACGTGATGCCGGCCTCCTTCGCAGGGACGAGCAGATGCATGCCGTTCGCGATCTCTCGATCGAACTGCAACGCGGCGAAACACTCGGGATCGTGGGGGAGTCGGGCTGCGGCAAGTCCACACTGGCACGCATGCTGGTCGGACTGGACAGGCCTGACAGTGGCGAGATCAGGCTCTTCGGGGAAACCATGCCTGCAGGCAGCAACTCGCTGGCGAAAACCATCCAGTATGTTTTCCAGGACCCGATCGCCTCGCTCAATCCGCGCAAGACCATCGGGCAGATTCTCGAGGCACCGCTGCTGCATCTCGGGACACTCGACAAGCCGGCGCGCCGGCAGCGAATCCTCGAGCTGGTCGATGCTGTCGGTCTCGCGCCGGATCACCTGCAACGTTACCCGCACGAGTTCTCGGGCGGCCAGGCGCAGCGCATCGGGATTGCGCGTGCGCTCGCGCCACGCCCCGAGATACTCGTGCTCGACGAACCCGTTTCCGCGCTGGATGTCTCCATCCAGGCGCAGATCCTGAAATTGCTGCAGCAACTCAGGGAGGAGTTCAACCTGAGCTATCTCTTCATCAGCCATGATCTGTCAGTTGTCGAGAGTATCAGCGACAGGGTAGGGGTCATGTATTTTGGCCAGCTCGTCGAGAAGGCGGATGCGCGCACGCTTTTCAGCCGTCCCGTGCATCCCTACACAGAGTTGCTGATCAATTCCGCCCCGGCTATTCACAAGCCGGTGAGCGACGACACTGCCACGGGCGAGGCGGTCGAGCTTCCCGATCCCTACGATCCGCCTCCCGGCTGCAGTTTTGCCGATCGATGCGCCCGTCGCGGCGATCGTTGCGAAAAGGAGTCGCCGCAACTTGTCGATTGCAAGGAGAGCGTGGGACAGGCATGCGCCTGCTGGTATCCCCTGCGGCCATGCTGAAGTCCTGCAGCGATCAGTGCGGATACCCGTTGTTGTCGAATCGCCAGTCAGTGAAGCCAAAGTTGTAAGGGTGGTCCATGCCGGGCTGGAAATGCCACTGGTTACTCCGTCCAAAGCGAATTGCGCGCTGCATCGTTGCCAGATCCAGCTGCCAGCGATCCTCCTCGAGACGGAAGAAGTAGGGATTGCACTGCCTTTTTTCGACGGGGTAGCGCATGACGGCTAAACGGCCATTCTTGCTGGTCAGCGTCTCTGCATTCCCGCACTGGCGTATCGACCTGGCAGCATTGTCAGCCTGCGCGGGTGTGACCACCCAGTCCGCGAGCATACGGCGTGACTCCACGGTGTAGATCTCGAGATCGGGGCGCAGATTCGTCGATGCCATCGCTTCAGCATAGGCTAGCAGTGTCTTTCGGGGTGATAGCCCGCTTTCGATGTGATCCTGGCTGCTCTGGCGCGACGGTGCCGTGACGAGACTGGTCGTCGCGCCGGCACCCGCGCTGCCCGTGAACCAGAGCTCATCCTGGTAGCTCCTGTTTTGTTCTGCATTCTGTGCGCGGGTGATGATCATCTCTGTGGTTGCAAGGATGCCATCGGCCAGTCGCTGCTGCCTGAAAAAGGGGAGCATCTGGTCGCGCTCGATATAAGCGATGAAGGCATCGACATAGACCGCCTCGAGACTGACGCCGACCTCGAGACGTACCTGCTGGCCGGTCGTATCGATAACGAGCAATAGCCCGCGGCCCTGTTCGCTGTGGCTGCCAACCTCGTGGTCATGATAAGCGCGGTTGGCGAGGCGGTTGATATCCCCGCCATCGCCGGTTGTCAGTATCCGGTAATCGATCCCGTATTCCGCGAGCAGGTAAGCGTGGTAATCCGCCAGTGCATCGATTTCCCGCTCATCGAAGAGACTTGCTTCATCGATGACCATTTCATGGGGTGTGCGCATGCCCTTGTAGAGAAACAGGCCTGCAGTGATGCCAATGACCAGTGCGAGGAGGAGCAGGATTCTCGCCATAGGGATGCTCCATGAAGTAAAACAGGCGTCAAGATATCAGTGCCGGTTGACGGTTGCAGCTCTAATCCCGGGAAAGGCAGTTGTAATTCGTCCTGAATCCGGACAATTGACAAGGATCAGTCTCAACGGGATTTGATCGCGCCTCTTCCCGGAATTCCTGATATTTTCAGAGTGTGGGCCACTATTCGTAGATGTTCATACGAACCTGAACAAGCTGGAACGAGAGAGACGTCCATGGTTGAGATCAAAGACAAAGAGAGCGGCGATGTTCTTGCAACTGTCGAGGCAGATAGCCTGCGAGACGCAGACCTGCGTGAAATGGACCTGGCCAATGCCCACCTCTGCGGGTGCGACCTCGGCGGTTGCGATCTGCGAGGCACGAGGTTTGACAACTCGGATCTGACCAATGCCGATCTCAGCTGCTCTAACCTCTCCGGGGCCTCACTGCGCGGTGCGCATCTCGACGGTGCCAACCTGCAGGGTGCCACTCTCAAGTCAGCACGCATCGGCAGCAGCAGGCGGTCGCATGCTGCTGTACTGGATGGCTGTGACCTGACGGGCGCTGATCTCAGTGACGCCGACCTCAGGTATGTCAGCATGCGTAATGCGAATCTTACGGGTGCAGTCATGGATCGCACCGACATGTGCGATGCCGATTGCAGTCATTGCAACCTCTCCCGTACAAAGGGCAGGAACCTCCTGATGATCCATACCAACCTGCAGGAGGCAAACCTCGAGAAAGCAGACTACAGGGACAGCCATCTCAATGCTTCCAACCTCTACCGTGCCA
>JASFPB010000119.1:0-6924 GCA_050116235.1 Chromatiales bacterium
CAATAACGACCTTGGCGCCAACCCTGTCGAGACCCTGACGCATGACACCGGTGACTGGGCCTTGCGCTTTCTGCTCCTGTCGCTCGCAGTCACCCCGCTTCGATTACTGACACGCAGGGCCTGGCTGATTCGCTACAGGCGCATGCTCGGGCTCTTTGCCTTTTTTTATGCGTTCCTGCATTTCACTGTCTATCTCTGGATTGACCAGAGCTTTCTCTGGTCAGAGATTGCTGCTGACATCCTCAAGCGTCCATACATAACGATGGGTTTTGCTGCCTTTCTTATCCTCCTGCCGCTCGCCGCGACTTCCACGAAAGGCATGGTGCGTCGACTCGGAAAGCGCTGGGCCAGTCTGCATCGTCTTGTCTACCCTGCAGCACTGCTTGCAATTCTTCATTTCATCTGGCTCACAAGGGCGGATTACCGCGAGCCGGGCGTCTATCTCGCACTCTTCCTGCTGCTTATGCTGTTCAGGACACCCCTCTTCAGGCGCCGGCTTCAGCGTGCTTGAGCTGTCGCCGGTTCCCTGTATACTGTTGCCAACCTGCTTTTCAGAGAGACTCTGAAGCGCGTCAAATATAGAGCCGGGGCTTCTCTGAAAACATCTCATCCGGAACGAGGAGAGGGTGTGAATACAGCACTTGGCCAGCAGATTCTGAGAACCGACACGGCAGGCATGCCGCTCGAGTGGATCGATTACCGGTCAGCGGTACGCTTCCATTTTCTCGCTCAGATTGCCTACGTGGCAGGTAATCCCCTCTTCAATATCCATGGCGGTATCAATGCACTCACGCGACAGCAGAGCGTGGTGCAGGTCCACTCCATCATCGCAACTCACGGCAACAGCCATGCAATCCAGAAAATGCGCAAGGGCTATATGCCGCCGCTCAACAACCATGCGCTGTTTCGACGTGACAACAATCTTTGTCTCTATTGCGGCAACCACTTTCCGCGACGTGATCTCTCACGCGATCACGTCACGCCTATCAGCCAGGGCGGTGCCGATCACTGGAACAACGTCGTGACGGCCTGTGTTCGCTGCAACAACCACAAGGCAGGACGCACGCCCGAACAGGCCGGCATGGAATTGCTCGCAATCCCCTTCACGCCGACGCATGCTGAATATATCTACCTCCAGGGGCGCAACGTACTGGCGGACCAGATGGAATTCCTGCGCGCGCACTTCCCGCGCACGAGCCCCCTGCACGAACGTCTCTCCCACTGACAATGAGGCGCTGATGGAGTGGCAGCCACTCGAGGCCGCTGTCGAAACAGCAACAGGCCACTCCTTCAGGGTGCGCGACAGTCGAGCGATGGGTGGCGGCTGTATCAACCGCGCGGTTCTGGTCAGTGATGGCAGCCGCTCCTTCTTTGTTAAACTCAATGCGGCATCCCTGCTCCCGATGTTCGAGGCAGAAGCAGCCGGCCTCGTTGAATTGCAGTCTGCCGGCGCGATTCGTGTTCCCGAGCCTGTCTGCACAGGCACAAGCGACGGAAATGCCTGGCTCGTCATGGAATACATACCCATGCGCGGACCGGCTGATGCCAGGCTTGCAGGCGAGCAGCTCGCATTGATGCATCGCAAACAGGCTGCTGCTTTCGGGTGGCGTCTGGATAACACTATCGGTTCGACACCGCAGCCCAACGGCTGGATGGAAGAGTGGGGCGCATTCCTGCGCGAGCAGCGCCTCGGCTTCCAGCTGCAGCTTGCCGCACGCAACGGCTACGGTGGACGCCTGCAGACAAAAGGAGAGAAACTGCTGGCTTCCCTCGACCAGCTTGTCGATCATGCGCCTGTGCCATCCCTGCTGCACGGAGACCTCTGGGGTGGAAATATCGGTTACGACGATGATGGTAACCCGGTCATCTTTGATCCGGCCGTCTACTATGGTGATCGCGAGGCGGATCTTGCCATGACAGAACTCTTTGGCGGATTCGGCAGGGCATTTTACGACGCCTATAACGATGCCTGGCCACTCGACAGCGGATATGAAGTCAGGAAAACCCTCTACAACCTCTACCATATCCTCAATCACCTGAATCTCTTTGGCGGCGGCTATGCCGGTCAGGCACAGGGCATGATCGAACGCTTGCTGGCCGAGATCGGCTGATTGCCTGGGTGGTCACCTCACCACGAAGGGCACAAAGAACACGAAGAATATGAGGCTGTCCGGCGCGATTCTCGGCTTTCGTGCGCAATCCGGCCTTCGGGGTTAAGGCGGATTTCAGGGATGGATTAATCCACGACGAAGGACACAAAGAGTATCAGTTCGACAGGTTTCGAGCTCTCTGCCGGAGCTTGTCGGTGTGAAGGGTTTGGTGGTGGCTCTCATATCGGCTTTGAGCATTCCCGGTGGCATGCTGCCAAGAGGAGGAAATGCATGGAGATGCCGATCACGATCCCGCTACCCATGCGGGTCATGGGATATCCATACCTTTGAAAACCTTCGTGCTCTTTGTGTTCTTCCTGGTAATAAATCAGAAAGTTCTTTCCAGCGTCTGAAATCTGAGGCCGTAAGGGTTCTTCTCATCGGCAGGTGCTGATGATTCAGCGATGACCTGCCAGGCATCGGGGTCGAAATCCGGAAAACGTGTATCGCCTTCGATGTCGGCGTCGACGAGTGTCATATAGAGCCTGTCGGCGATTCCCAGCGCCTCTGCATAGAGAGTCGCGCCACCGACGATCATGACTTCGTCAACATCGCCGGCAAGCGTAATGGCCGATTCGAGATCGGATGCTGTTTCTGCCCCCTGCGCAACATACTCCTGCTGGCGTGTCACGACGATATGCCTGCGTCCGGGAAGCAGACCTGGTAGTGATTCCCAGGTCTTGCGTCCCATTATGATGGGCTTTCCGAGTGTCAGCTCCTTGAAATGGCGAAGATCTGCTGGCAGATGCCATGGGAGCTTGTTGTCATGGCCGATGACGCGGTTTCGCGCCATGGCCCATATGAGCGAAACGCGTGGCTGCTTTTCACTCAAAAGAAGTAGCCTTCCAGCGGCGAAGAGGCCGATGCGAAACGCCTGGCAGTCATGCGCCCCGCAAGAAAGGCCTCACGTCCGGCCTCGATGGCTTTTTTCATCGCCGAGGCCATGAGGAGAGGATTATCGGCAGCGGCGATGGCCGTATTCATGAGAACACCGTCACAACCGAGTTCCATCGCCCGGGCAGCATCGGAAGCCGTGCCGACACCGGCATCAACGAGGATCGGCACCCCGGCGTTTTCGACAATCGTACGGATATTGAGCGGATTGCGGATGCCGAGTCCGGAGCCGATTGGTGCGGCCAGCGGCATGACGGCGACACAGCCGATGGCCTCGAGCTGCCTCGCCATGATGGGATCGTCGTTGGTGTACACCATGACATCGAAACCATCCTCGACAAGCTCCTCGGCCGCCTGCAGCGTCTGCATGACATCCGGGAAGAGTGTCTGCTCGTCGCCGAGCACCTCGAGCTTGACGAGATTGTGGCCGTCGAGTAGCTCGCGCGCGAGGCGGCAGGTCCGGACAGCGGTCCTGGCGTCGTAGCAACCGGCCGTGTTCGGAAGGATGGTATACCTGTCAGGTGGCAGGACATCGAGGATATTGGGCTCGTCCTCGTTCTGGCCGATGTTGGTACGACGGACTGCGATCGTGACGATCTCTGCTCCGCTTGCCTCGATGGCGTCACGGGTTTCGTCCATGTCCTTGTACTTGCCGGTGCCGACCAGCAGGCGTGAGCTGAAGGTGCGTCCTGCGACGGTGAAGGTGTCTTGTGCACTCATAGTCATTCGTGATTCTGAAACTGCAAGGCAGCGATTGTAACTGAAAGGCTTCGGAGATGCGGGAGAGTGCGGCTCAGCCGCCACCGATGGCGGTCACGATCTCGACACGATCACCCTCCTCGAGGCCGTGTTCGGCGAATGTCGTGCGCGGCACCAGCTCCTCGTTGATTTCGACAGCGAAGCGCTTGTCGCCAAGGTCGAGTGTAGCGACGAGGGTTTCGACGGTTGCATCCGGCGCAACTTCGCGCGCCTCGCCGTTCAGAAGTATCTGCATGGGTGTCCGTAAAGCAAAAGAATAATGATAGGATTCTACAAATAATAACGATCCATATCACCCGGAGGAGCCACTTGTGAGCCAGTGGAGTGAAGACCTCATTTCCGAGGAGCAGGCGGGCACGCTCGATGGCCTGTTTGCCGAACGTTCACGCAGATCGCCCGGCGAAGAGGCCTACCGTGCCTATGACCGTCACCGCAAATCCTGGGAGTCCCTGACATGGGCGCAGATGCGCAAGGAGGTCGGTCGCTGGCAGGCAGCGCTGCGCGATGAGGGCCTGAGGGCCGGCGACCGCGTGGGTATCCAGCTCAGGAACTGCCCGCAGTGGGTTATGTTCGAGCAGGCAGCACTTTCGCTGGGCCTTGTCGTGGTGCCTCTCTATACAGATGACCGCCCTGACAATGTCGCCTACATCATCGATGATGCCAGTATCCGGCTGATGCTGATCCAGGACACCGGGCGCTGGAAGCGTCTGGCGCCCGTCGTTGACCCCGAAGGGTCTCTGCAGCGCGTGCTGCTACTCGAGGAGAGCGACGACACCGACAGGTTCCTGCGCAATGACAGCCGCGTCAGGTCTGTATCACGCTGGCTGCGGGACGGGGTTTATGAACCACGCAGTTCGAAGCCCGGCAGGGACCTGGCAACCATCGTCTACACCTCGGGCACGACCGGGCGCCCCAAAGGCGTCATGCTGAGTCATGCCAACATCCTCTTCGTGGCGCACTCCGGCCTCACGATGATCAGCGTCTACAGGCAGGATGCATTCCTCTCTTTCCTGCCGCTTTCACACACACTCGAGCGCACAGTCGGTTACTACATCCCGATGATGACCGGATCCTGTGTCATCTATTCGCGCTCCACCATCCAGCTCGCAGATGATCTTGCCACGCAGAAGCCCACTATCATCATCTCGGTACCGCGCGTTTTCGAAAAAGTCTATGGCAAGCTGCAGGAGCAGCTCTCGAAAGGGCCCAAAATCAGGAAACTGCTGTTCGAAAAGGCAGTCTCGACTGGCTGGAAAAAATTCGAATATGAGCAGGGACGTGGTTCCTGGGGCGTGTCCCTGCTCATCCAGCCGTTGCTCGACAGGCTCGTTGGGGGCAAGATCCGCGAGAAGCTCGGGGGGCAGTTGCGTCTCGCCGTGCTTGGAGGTGCTGCATTGCCACCGGCGGTCGCGCGTGTCTTTATCAGCCTGGGCATCCCGATGCTGCAGGGGTACGGGCTCACAGAGACGAGTCCTGCTCTTACATTCAACACCTTCAAAAGCAACATTCCCGAAAGCGTCGGCCTTCCGCTGCGTGGCGTCGAGCTCAGGCTTGGGGAAAGCGACGAGCTCATGGCAAAGAGCCCGGGCGTGATGCTTGGCTACTGGAACAATCACAGGGCGACCGCCGAGATCATGGGTCCCGATGGCTGGCTGCATACCGGTGACGTGGCGCGCATCGACGAACGGGGACATGTCTACATCACGGGTCGCATCAAGGACATCCTCGTTCTCTCGAACGGTGAGAAGATCCCGCCCGGTGACATGGAGGCGGAAATTGCGATGGATGCGATGTTCGAGCAGGTCATGGTTATCGGTGAGGCTCGCTCGTACCTCTCGGCGCTCATTGTCATCAACGAGCTTTTCTGGAGCGTCTACGCTCCCGGCGTGCCCTTTACCTTCGATGAGCTGCAGAAGCCCGAGGTCATCCGGGATGCGAACAACCGCATCAAGCGCGCCCTCAGGGATTTTCCCGGTTACGCAAAGATCAGGAAAATCGTCCTGCTTGCCGAGCCCTGGACGATCGACAATGACCTGCTGACACCGACACTCAAGGTCAAGCGGCAGAAAGTGCTCGAATATCATGCCGATCTCGTCGAGGCGATGTACGCGGGACACTGATGAGCTGAATCGACCTGCCGACTTGATATGCATTGATGAGGATCAACTCATTGGCGTATTGCGCTATCTGGCCAGGGCAGTATTGATTACATTAAAGCAATGAAAACAACACTCCTTGGCATCGGCAATACCCTGCTGCGAGACGAAGGCATCGGTATCCATGTCCTCGAGGCGCTTCGGGCAGAGCTGCCCGGCGATGACAGCCTCTCTTTCATCGATGGCGGCACCCTCAGTTTCACCCTGGCGACGGAGGTCGAATCAAGCGATCGACTCGTGGTCATCGATGCGGCACAGCTTGCTGAAGCGCCGGGCGCTGTCCGCTGTTTCACCGGTGAAGAGATGGACAGCTTCCTCGGCTCCTGCAAGCGCAGCGTGCACGAGGTCGGGCTGCTCGACCTGCTGGATATTGCCCGCCTGACCCAGACATTGCCAGCGCAGCGAGCTCTTGTCGGGATTCAGCCAGCCTCGGTGGAATGGGGTGAAGAACCGACAGAGCCGGTTGCAGCAGCGATCCCTGTTGCCGTAGAGAAAATTTGCGAATTGCTGGACCTCTGGCGTACGGAGGCAGCGGCATGACCTTTCCTGTCGAAGTCACTGGCGAGCCCTGGACCGGTAACGTCCAGCCACTCCTGCATGAGGTCTATCACGCGCTGCAACGGCTTCTCGAGACCGGTGAGATCACTGTCATCGATCTGCGAGCATTGCCGCTTGCGCCAGGTGAAGAGGCGCAAATCGAGCAGAAGCTTGGCAAGGGCGAGGTGCATGCCAGAATCGATGCGCTGGGGCCTTCCGAGATTGTCGAGACCGGAATCGCCGGTGTGTGGCTCGTCACGCACTACAACGCCGAGGAGGAGATTCTCGGTCGATACATTGAAATCTGCCGTATTCCGGCCATCCTCGAATCGCAGGATCAGGACATCGAATATGGTCTGGAAGAGATGGAAGCCCTTCTGGAAACACGCTGAACATAGAAATCAAGAGGCTGTACGATGGCGAATGAC
>JASFPB010000120.1:0-6866 GCA_050116235.1 Chromatiales bacterium
GGTGGGCGGCGCGATTTATTTCGATACATCCGGTCGGGAAGCGGCGAAAATCATCAGTTTTCGAAAGGAGGGTGTCAGGCTGGGCACTGATCAACAGCAGAAACTCTTTATGGGAAGCTATGTTGTTATGGCCATGATGGGCCTGGCCCTTATCGGCTACTCAGTGCATGCACTGATTTGATGCCGGTGAAGAATAATCTCCGACACCAGACTTCCTTGAAAGAGGGTAATTACTATGAAACTCATGCTCCTTGTCATGCTCATGCTGCTCTATCTCATGCCACTCGCGCAGGCTGCAGAGTACTCACCGGCTGTCACTGAAATACTCCAAAAGGCGGAAGCGGAATGCCAGGGTTTCGAGGGCGGACAATTCCACATGGAAGATACAGCCGTCTCGGGCTATGACTTCACGGGTGATGGAAAACCGGAAGAGGTTGTCGATGCATCACAGTTCGCATGCTCCACATCGGCATCCATGTGGGGTGGCACGGGCGGAACGATGCTCTGGGTGGTCGTTGACGGAAAGCCCTATGAATTTCTCGCACACAGGTGGAAGGTCGTGGATATGCACGGGCAGAATGTTCTCCTGCTCGCGGTGCATTCCTCCCAGTGCGGCGATACGATCGGGCCCTGCTACCGCGCAATGGTCTGGAGCGACGGGGAATTCAGGACCACGCGCTAGATCCGGGTAAAGCTGTCAGAGATCAATCTCCTCTCATCAAGAGGAAAGCTGATCTCCGACAGGACATCCAGACTAGTTCAGCAACGGATTCAGGTTGGTTCCGCCGTCAATGTTGTACTCTGAGCCGGTGATGAAACTCGCTTCGTCCGATGCAAGAAAGGAGACCAGGCTGGCGATGTCATCGGGCTCGCCGAATCGCTTCATCGGAATACGCTCCTGCATTGCCGAGGCAAATTCATTGATTGCCTCTTCGGGCATTCCCAGCTTGCCAAAGATGGGTGTATTGACCGGGCCGGGGTTGACCGAATTGACGCGGATGCCACGCGGCGCCAGCTCATAGGCCGCGGTACGCGTCAATGCGTTCAATGCCGCCTTGCTCGCTGCGTATGCGGCTGTATTCGGCATTCCTGTATAGGCGTTGATCGAAGAGAGATTGATGACAGATGCACCTTCACGCAGTATTGGAAGGAACTTCTGCAGCGTGAAGAATGCGCCCTTGAAATTGACGTTCATGATGTTGTCGAACTGCTCCTCTGTCATCTGCTCGACAGGGGCGAAGGCAGCCACGCCTGCGTTGATGAAGAGCACGTCGACTCCCCCGAATTTTTCCTTCACCTGACTGACCAGGTCATCGATAGCTTTCAGATCTGCCTGGTCAGCCACGACCCCGGCGACCCCGAGTGTGCTGGCTGCCTCATCAACGGCATGCCTGTTGCGACCCGTGATGACCACGTTCGCGCTCAGCTCATTGAATTTCTTCGCGGTCGCATAGCCCACACCACTGTTTCCACCTGTGACGACGACGGTCTTGCCTTGCAGATTGCTCATTGCTGTATCTCCGGTTTCGGTTTCGATTAAAACTGTACCGTACGGTACATAATTGAATAATGTACCGCTCGGTATATAATGTCAAGCAGGTAATCAAGAATTTTTCACGTGAACCATGAGTGCAGGCAGACAGCGACAGTTTCAAAAAGAGGAGGTCCTGGCCAGGGCGATGGAAGTCTTTTGGCGAAAGGGCTACAGCGGTACGTCATTAAGCGACCTCACAGAGGCGATGGGGATCAACAAGCCAAGCCTTTATGCAGCCTTCGGCAACAAGGAAAAACTCTTCGTCAGCGCAATTAACGAATATGTCGAACAATACGGCGCCCCCCATTTTGACAAGTTGCTGAACGGGGAAGCCAGCCTGAGAGAGAGGGTAAAAGCTTATCTGGACTCGATCGCGAACATGATGACGAATGCCAGATTGCCTGGCGGGTGTTTTGTGGCTGACAGTACCTGTGAAGCAGGCAGTCATTGTCTGCCAGAGGGCGCAGAAGAGACCATCCTTTCAATCAATACAGCCTCGACAAAAGCATTCGTCAGCTTTTTCAGGGATGAACAGTCGAAAGGGCATATCGAATCATCAGCTTCGCCAGATGTACTGGCGGATTACCTGCTGGCACTGCAATTTGGCCTCGCAGTCATGGCCAGAAATGAAATACAGCGGACTCGGCTCGAAAAAATGATCGACCATGCGGCTATGCATTTCTGAAACTGCAATGTCCTGACAGGCAACGTCAAGGGTACAGGCAGATACCAATGTCAATCCCACAAATTGATCTGATATGGTCAGTGAGAAGATTTGATCTTCGGCAGCGATATTCCAGGTCATCATGAGAAAACGCATTCTCGTCATCCTCGGGCATCCGGACAGTGACAGGTTTTGTGGCGCCATTGCCGCCGCTTTTATAGAGGGCGCCAGGGATGCAGGTCATGAAGTCAGGTTGATTTCGCTGGGCGACCTCTCTTTCGATCCTGTACTTCACAAGGGCTATAAGAAGATCCAGGAACTTGAGCCGGATCTCGTGGCTGCTCAGGAAGCGATCAGCCGGGCGCAGCACCTTGTGTTCGTCTATCCCGTTTGGTGGGGCGGCATGCCGGCCTTGCTCAAGGGTTTCATTGACCGCGTATTCCTGCCTGGATTTGCCTTTCAGTATCGTGAAGGGTCCAGGTTCTGGGATCGGCTGCTTTCCGGACGCTCGGCACAACTTCTAGTGACCATGGATACGCCGCCATGGTATTACCGACTGGTCTATCGGATGCCGGGCCACAACCAGATGAAGCGGACCATTCTCGAATTCAGCGGTATCAAGCCGGTGGCAATACGCAGCTTCGGGCCAGTCAGGGGAAGTTCACAGCAACAGCGCGAGAAGTGGCTTGGAAAGTCGATGGAATACGGGCGCAAGGTCTGACCTGTTATTCCGGAGATGCTGTTTGCAGGCAAACGATCTTCGACACTGTTTTTACGGGGCGTGTTATCGTGCATTTAGATTCAATCAGGTGTCAGAAATCATGATTTCCGGGAAAAATGATCACTGACACCAACAATAAAGGGGTCAGTACCCATTAATGATTTTTTAAGGGTGCCCACTGGCTTCAATAAAGGGTACTGACCCCTTTAATGCTCTTTAATGCAGGAAAAGGATCTCCGACACCGCTCTTGCGAACCGTGATATCGTGCACTTGAGACTAATCTGGTGTCACGGATCTCTATTTCCGGGAACAGAATCCCTGACACCGGTATCCCCTGATCAAACAGATGTCACTGCACTCGAGAATATTCATCACAACAGCGGTACCGGTGCTGCTGGTTTTCCTGATTGCTATAGGTCTTACGGCCCTTGAGCGCAGAAGTGAGGCAATCCGGCATGTCGAGCAGACAGGCGTGCAGGATGTTCGCCACTATGCCGATGTCGGCGATGCCCTTCTCGCACGTGCGGCGCGCCTTGCCGATTATGCGGCAAGGTTACTCGAGCTTCCTGCCACCACGATTTCGACAGACTATCTCTACAGCCTTCTCGAAGCCAACGTGAAAGCAGACCCCGTGGTCTACGGTTCGGCATTTGCTTTTGAGCATTTTGCCTTCAGCAAGAACGTCAAGCTCTACTCTCCCTATGTCGCGCGAGCCGGGGACGGCAGGCTCAAGCGGATGGATATCGCTACTGAAGCCTACGATTACAGTGATGGCAGCCACGAGTGGTGGAATGCGCCACGCGAAGCGGGACAAGGCACCTGGACCGAGCCCTACTTCGACGAGGGCGCCGGCAAGATCCTCATGGTGACCTATTCGGTCCCTGTCATTCGTGATGACAGGCCGCTTGGCGTGGTGACCATCGATGTCTCGCTCGATAGTGTGCGTGAACGTATTCTCCAGAGTCTGCCAAAGGAACTCAACGCCATCGCGGTGACGAACCAGGGTCAGATCGTTTATCACCCGGATCCGGAAAGGGTCATGTCAGGGACCCTGGCAGAGCTTGCTGACGAGCTTGGCCGTCCGGATCTCGAGCGACTCGCAAAACAGATCGTCTCCGGCCAGACAGGTATCGCGCGTGTGCCATCTTTCACAGCACAGGGCGATGTGTGGGTCTTCTTTGCGCCGATTCCCAACCCGGGCTGGGGGCTGGCGATACTGGTCGAGCAGAGCAGGGCGCTGGAGGAGGTGCGAAGTCTTGTCTGGCGCACGGTTCTGCTCGGCATGGTCGCTCTCGTGATCGTATTGAGCATACTCTGGATGGTGTCAGAGACGCTTGTCGCACGGCTGTCGGATTCTGGTATTGCGGGTGAAGTGCGCAAATTGAGCGCCCTGCGTCTCTGGGCACCGACCCTGTTTGTGCTGGTTGCCTTGTCGACGTTCGGCTGGTGGACGTTGCGCGCGATCACGGAGAGTGAGCGGCAGGACATGAACAACTGGCTGGTGGCAACAATGGAGACCCAGTCAAAAGTGTTGAGCTACTGGCTGGACGAGCGTATGCGCAGGGTTCGACAGGCCGCCTCTGATGCGCAACTGGTCAAACTTGTCGAGACCGCCCTCGAGGAGCGACGCCGCGAAGGGCAGGTCGGTAGCCAGATCGAACGGCAACTGGCATTTACACTCGGCAAGCGAAGCACCCCGTTCGGTTTCGTCGAGTCGATGTTGCTTGATCAGGATGGCGTCGTGATCCATGCCGAGTCGCCGGTCAATAGCGGGCGCAAGGTCAGCGATGAGATGCGCACGCGGCTGGAAAAGCTGCAAAACCGGGGCAGCGTCATCATCCCTCCCTATCGCTCTGCGCTCAACTTCATCGATGCGGCTGGCGGTTTCGATGTCGGTTTGCCAACCATGCTGGTTTGTGCGCCTGTAACCGATGGAGCCATTCTCTGCATGCGTTCACGGCCAGAGTATGAATTCACCGAGCTGTTTCATCTCTCCCGTGTTGGAGAGAGTGGTGAGGTTTATGCGATTGACAGCAAAGCGATGATGATCTCGCAGAGCCGGTTCGATGACTCACTCAAGAAAGTGGGTCTGATTCCCGACCGGCCCAACGTCAGCTCGATACTGAATATCGCCGTTCGGGCGCCTGCCGGTAACCTGATGGAAGGTTACCGGGACGACGAGGCCCGGGAAGAACGTCCATTAACAAATGCAGCCGGTGAACTGCTGCAGGGGCGGTCCGGGACGAGCAGTACCGGCTATCCCGATTATCGTGGTGTGCCCGTGATTGGCGCCTGGCAGTGGCTCGATGAATATGGCATTGGCATCATCGTCGAGATCGATGTCGATGAAGCCTACAAAAGTCTCGGTGTTTTACAGAATGCATTTACCGCAGTTCTTGCGACCCTTATGGTACTGGCGCTGATACTGGTCTTCGGCTACCGCGCACTGCTGCAGACATTTTCGCGTCTGCAGGTGGAGCGTGACCGTTCCGAGTCCTTGCTGCTGAATGTCCTGCCACAGCCGATCGCTGAACGGCTCAAGAGTGGCGAGGGTGTTATCGCCGACCGCTTTCCCGAGATCACCGTCCTCTTTTCCGACATCGTGGGCTTTACCGAGCTTTCGTCATCGATTCGACCGCAAGACCTGGTTGCCATGCTGAACAGCATTTTCAAGGAGTTCGATGCGATTGCGTCGCGCCATGGTCTGGAAAAAATCAAGACGATTGGCGATGCCTACATGGTTGCTGCGGGCTTGCCCCAGTACTGCGATGATCATGCCATGCGCGCTGCCGACATGGCCCTGGAGATGCTCGAAGCCGTTGAAGCCTTCAACAGGAAATCGGACGCCGACCTAAGTATCAGGATCGGTCTGCATTCCGGGTCGGCAGTTGCGGGTGTCATCGGCACGAAGAAATTCGCCTATGACATCTGGGGTGATACGGTCAATATCGCCAGCCGCATGGAGTCACACGGAGAGCCCGGCATGATCCATATTTCCGAAGAAACGGCCAGCCATCTGAAATACGACTACGAGATCGAACCAAGGGGCGCCATCACCGTGAAGGGTAAAGGGATGATGGAGACCTTTTATCTGCTTGGCCGTAAACACACTGCCTGAATATGTTGGTGTCGGAGATTGTTTTTTTCCGATGAAAATGATTTCCGATACCAGAAAATATAACGGGAGGGAATCTGCAGGATGAAACCCAGAATCAGCATGGTGACACTCGGGGTTCGTGACCTGGCGGTATCGATTGAGTTCTATGAGAAAGGACTCGGTTTCCCCCGAATGGAATCCGAGCCGGGCGTTGCTTTTTTCACACTCAATGGTACCTGGCTGGGGTTGTACGGAAGAGAGGCGCTGGCCGAAGATGCGATGGTTTCTTCAGAGGGGTTCGGGTTTGCGGCATTTTCACTGGCGCACAATGTCGCTTCCGAGCAGGAGGTCGATGAAGTTGTCTCCCAGGCCGTCGCGGCCGGTGCAACCCTGGTCAAAAAACCGCAAAAGGTATTCTGGGGTGGCTACAGCGGTTACTTCCGGGATCCCGATGGCCATCTCTGGGAAGTGGCACACAACCCGTTTTTCTGGATTGGCCCCGAAGATGGCGCTGAATGAGAGGCCAGACTGATGCCGACCCTGTTGCTGGTGATTCTCCTCTTGCTTCTGACGGGGTGTGCTGATCGCAGCAGTGAATCCCTGCGGCTCGAGACCCGTGACGGCATCGTCGACCTGGCGGAGCAGTTGCCCGGCGAATGGAAGAGAGTGTGCCTGCTGCCTCCCTATTCAACCAATCGCATGGCCAGTGACCTCCTCGGGTTTGAATACAATATCGAGTCGCGTTCGAGAATTGTCTCATCCGACAGCATCACCCTGCTGCTGACCGTTGATGACAGCGCTGTCGTGCATGGCTTTGAAATCGGCCGCAGAAACATCGATTTCTCTTCC
>JASFPB010000121.1:0-6807 GCA_050116235.1 Chromatiales bacterium
GGTTTCCATTTCAGCAATGCATAGATATCGGCCAGTGCCTGGGTCGGGTGTTCGTCGGTACCGTTACCGGCATTGATGATCGGGATCCGCAGTGACTCGAGCATCTCGTAGACGGACTGTTCATCACTGTCACGCAGGACCACGAGATCGCCATAGTGGTTCAACATCTCGCCGATGTCGTAGAGCGATTCCCCCTTGGCAATCCCTGTCGAGGCCGGGTCGGTGATGGACATGATGTCTCCGCCCAGTCGATGCCAGGCACTCTCGAAAGAGAGACGTGTGCGCGTGCTGGGCTCGTAGAAGGCGCTGATGAGGATCTTGCCCGTCAAGGGGCGGGTGATCATCTGTGGCTGGGTTTCGAATCGTGCTGCAAGTCGAGCGAGTTGCATAATCTGATCCCGGGAAAACTGGCTGGCCGAGACGATTGGTCGCTGCACCAGGTCGAGCAGCGGGGCAAGGTCCTCATCGATGGCCTTGACCAGTGCGCGCGGGCGATCGAACCCCTGGGTATCGAGTGGCTGCTCTTCGAGTTGTTGCTTGAGCCGGGGATTGGACTTGTTCACCATAAATACCCTCTCATGGTTCGACAACCTTCCGGATCTCTGCGATGGCCTCGTCGGTCGTGAGAACCCGGGCGTAGCGATCCTTCATGGTTGTGATGGTGGCCTGCTGGAGCTCGGGTGTTACCGTGGCGCAACCGTCGGAAATCAGCGTCACGTAGAAGCCAAGGTCGCAGGCATCGCGGATGGCCGTCGAGACGCACTCATTGCTGTAGACGCCGACGACGAAGAGGCCTGTGATCTCCATGTTGCGCAGGATGTACTGGATATTTGTCGAGGTGAAAACGCCACTTGCGGTCTTGTTGATGACGATTTCGTTCTCGATCGGTGCGATCTGTTCCAGGAATTCGGCTTCCTTCGATCCGGGTGAGGCATGTAGATTGAGACGTTTGTGGCCCGGGCTGCGGTCGCGGCCATCATTTGTCAGGGACTGGATGCGCGTGTGTATCACTTCGAGCTCGCGCTCGCGAAAAGCGTCCTGCAACCGGCGTACGTTCGGCAAGACGATTTCGTCGAGACGATTGAAATAGTATTCCTGCGCCTCGTGTGGCACACCTGAGGCATCGGCATCGGCGAAGACGCCATAGCCCGGAGCTGCGTCGAGATACTGCATGTCGATGCAGAGTAACGCCGTCTTGTGGAGCTCGAGCGAGCGCGTGACTGCAGGTGAATGCGTAATCGACTCGCGGTAGGCTTCCTTGAGCGGGTCGATATTCCGGAAATTTTCTGCTTCCATCTGTTTGTTGTTTTCACTCATTCCGGTCAGCTCGCAAGTTTTCTCAGTGTGTTGAGCAGGGTGTTGGCACCCGCTTCGATATCGCTCCAGGCGGTCCATTCGGCTGCGGAGTGGCTGCGGCCCTCTTTGCTCGGCACGAATATCATGCCGGCAGGGGCGATGCCGGCGATGATCTGCGCATCATGGGCAGCGCCGCTGCTCAGGTGCGTGGCCTTGAACTGCATAGCATCGACAGATGACTCGATCGCCTCAAGCACCATGGGTGCGCAGTGCACGGGCTCGATCTCGCTCAGCACGCTGTACTCGAACATGAGTCCGCGCCTGCGTGCGATGGCCGATAGCGATCGCTGAAACGCCTCGCCAAGATCCTCGAGAATCTGTGCGTCGGTATCGCGCACATCGAGCGAGAAACTGGCTTCGCCCGGAATGACGTTGGCAGCCCCGGGTTTGAGGTCGACACGCCCGATGGTGGCCTTGCTTTGCGGACTGCCATACTCGGCCAGTACGCGGTCGATCTGTCCGGCAAACTCGGCCAGTCCCTGGAAAGCGTCGTTGCGCATCTCCATGGGCGTCGTGCCTGCATGGTTGGCTGCGCCGGTCAGCGTGATTTCCCACTTGAAGAGGCCCGTGATCGCATCGACGATTCCGATGCTGATGCCGTTGCGGTCGAGCACCGGTCCCTGCTCGATGTGGAGTTCAACATAGGCGTGGATGCTGCCGGGGTCACGCTGGGTGCGCATCGCTTCGCGTGCGTCGAGACCCTGTTTCTTCATGGCATCTGTCAGGCTGATGCCCTCGAGATCGATGGCGTTGCGGAGGTATTCCGGCGTCACCAGTCCCGCCACCGCTTGCGATCCGAGGAGGCCGCCGAAACGTCCTTCCTCGTCACTGAAGGAAACTGCCTCGACAGGCCTGGAAAGACTGATGCCTGATTCTTTCAGGGAGCGGACTGCCTCGAGCGCACAGACGACACCCAGGGCGCCATCGAGGTGTCCGGCACCCGGGACTGTGTCGAGATGCGAGCCTGCCATGACGCTCGGAGTCTGTTCATCCCAGTTGAGACGGGCATAGAGATTGGCGGCACCATCCTGGTGGAAGGCGAGTCCGCTCTCCTCGATGCGTTCCCTGAACCAGGCCCGGCCCTGCATGTCCCCGTCGCTGAAAGCCATGCGGTAGATGCCAAGATCCTCGGCGCGACCAATTTCTGCCAGATCATCGATATCCTTGCGCAAGCGTTTGGCGTTGACGCTGAGATCTTCTGCGCTCATCTGCCGGCCCCGTACATGCCGGCCGGTGCACGGTTTGTCTGTGTAGAAATCGTCATTGAGTCTGCTGTCTCTGCTGTCAGAGATGATTCGCTCACGAAATAACAGCGATCATGATAACGCAGATTTTTATGGTATATCTTTATGATTAAAAAGGGATAATATCGCGACGTTGCGAAAGGCTGGATTGAAACATCCGGAAAACGGTTTCGACACAAAGTATATAGCAAGACGGTTTGCATGAACAAGTTTGAAGACATTGGCGAGCATGTGATTATTGCGCTGCGGCGTGTGATCCGTGCTGTCGATCTGCACTCACGCAACCTTGCAGCCAGTCACGGATTGACGGGGCCGCAGGCATTGCTTCTCAAGGCGCTACAGCATGGCAGACTTTCTGCGGGAGAGCTGGCTTCACGCGTCAGTCTGAGCCAGGGAACCGTGACGGATATTCTGAACCGGCTCGAGAAACGGGGTACGATCATGCGGCTGCGTGATGCCAGTGACAGGCGCCGGGTGCTTGTCGAGCTCACGCCAAAGGGGTTCGCCCTGCTGGAGGAGTCACCGCCGCTGTTGCAGGAGCGTTTCATCCAGCGTTTCAGCTGCCTCGAGGAGTGGGAGCAGACGCAGTTGCTCGCCTCGCTGCAGCGAATTGCCTCCATGATGGATGCCGAGGATATCGACGCTTCACCGGTTCTTTCAAGCGGTTCCATGGTTGCGACGCCTGAGGCTGTCGAGGAGGTGGTTGTGCCTCAGTCAGCCACGGGCGATACGGACGGTCGCTGATTTGTGTGACCGCGATTCTGTTGCAATGCATCATCCTTTCCTCTGAAGGTCAGGTCAGATCAGGGCGGGCTGGAGAGGAAGTGGGCTTGTCCAGATGGTGGAACTTGCGCTAAATGTTGCGAAATACGTCAAAATTGACCTCATTATCGCCTAAATTGCCAGTTTGTTATTGGCGCAACCGCTCTCCCTGCCAGAGAGTTAGACCGGTATTCACAAAATTGCTATACTGACCGGCCTTTTTCTCTGCCCGAGCTGGAAAAATGCACAATTTCCGCCGGCTGATCGGGCACTATCGAACGCTATCTACGACGAGGTTTGTAATGAACCAGGGATCACTGCCGCCCCGACAAGGGCTTTACGACCCGGCAAACGAACATGACGCCTGTGGCGTCGGTTTTGTTGCTCATATCAAGGGTGAGAAGAGTCACCAGATTGTCCGCCAGGGTTTAACGATCCTCGAACGCCTGACACACCGGGGGGCTGTCGGCGCTGATCCCAAAGCGGGTGACGGGGCTGGTCTGCTCATGCAGATTCCGGATGAATTTTTCCGTGAGGAAACAGGCTTCGAATTACCCGAGAGTGGTTCCTATGCCATCGGCATGGTCTTCCTGCCGAAGGCGGGCGATGCGCGTGAAGCTTTTGAAACAACCATCAATGAAGTCATCGAGGCCGAGGGACAGCACGTCCTGGGCTGGCGGACTGTACCTGTCGATAACAGCGACCTCGGTGTCAGCGTCATCCCCACAGAGCCGGTCATCCGCCAGGTTTTCATCGGTCGTGGTGAGTCAACACCCGACCAGAATGCCTTCGAGCGCAAGCTCTTCGTCATCCACAAGCTTGCCGAATCGAAGGTGCGGTGCTCGGAAATGGCGGGCAGGGAAAACTTCTACATCGCCTCGATGTCTTCGCGGACCCTTGTCTACAAGGGGATGCTTCTGGCCGACCAGGTCGGTCATTACTACAAGGATCTCAATGACGAGCGCGTGACCTCGGCGCTCGCGCTCGTTCACCAGCGGTTTTCCACCAATACCTTCCCGACCTGGGATCTTGCGCACCCCTTCCGCATGATTGCGCACAACGGCGAGATCAACACCCTGCGCGGCAATGTCAACTGGATGGCGGCGCGCAAGAGCTCCATGGCCTCGGAAATCCTGGGTGACGACCTCGACAAGGTCTGGCCTCTGATCCCTGAAGGGCAGTCGGATTCTGCCTGCTTCGACAATGCGCTCGAATTGCTCGTGGCCGGCGGATACTCCATGGTGCATGCCATGATGATGCTGATTCCGGAGGCCTGGTCGGGCAACAATCTCATGGATCCCGAGCGCCGTGCCTTCTATGAGTACCATGCCGCACTCATGGAGCCCTGGGATGGCCCGGCGGCTGTTGCCTTCACCGATGGTCGCCAGATCGGCGCGACTCTCGACCGGAACGGCCTGCGGCCTGCGCGCTATCTGATTACTGATGACGACCTGGTTGTCATGGGCTCCGAAATGGGCGTCCTGCAGATACCCGAGGAGAAGATCGTCAAGAAGTGGCGGCTGCAACCCGGCAAGATGTTCCTGATCGATATGGAGCAGGGCCGCATCATCGATGACGAGGAGCTGAAGCGCGAACTGGCCACATCGAAGCCCTACCAGCAGTGGCTGGACATGACCCAGATCTCCATCAGCGACCTGACGGATCCGGTCACGACACCGCTTGCCCCGGATGACCACATTCTGCTCGATTTTCAGCAGGCCTTCGGCTACACCCAGGAAGACATCAAGTTCCTGCTCACCCCGATGGTGGCAACCGGCATGGAGGCGACAGGATCCATGGGCGCCGACAATCCGCCTTCCGTCCTCTCGAATCGCTCGAAGCATCTCTCCACCTACTTCAAGCAGAATTTTGCGCAGGTGACCAACCCGCC
Source organism: Chromatiales bacterium (assembly GCA_050116235.1). Classification (GTDB taxonomy): domain Bacteria; phylum Pseudomonadota; class Gammaproteobacteria; order Chromatiales; family Chromatiaceae; genus Sva-25. Next base: position 5,254 of record JASFPB010000121.1, read on the forward strand.
GATCGACCCCATCCGTGAAGAGATTGTCATGTCGCTGGTATCGCTGATCGGCCCGCGCCCGAACCTGCTCGGACTCGGCGGCGGCGGCTCGACCATGCGCCTCGAGACCAGCCAGCCGGTCCTGACCAATGAGGATCTCGAGCGCGTGCGCAACATCGAGACCCAGGCCGGCGGCGCCTTCCGCACACGCACCCTCTACATGACCTACGATGCCAACAAGGGCGCAGAAGGGATGCGCGAGGCATTGAAGCTGCTCTGTGACGCGGCCGAGGAGGCGGTACTTGGCAAGTACAACATCCTGATCCTCTCCGATCGCCGTGTTAATGCCGATAATGTTGCCATTCCCGCCCTGCTGGCGACTTCCGCAGTCCATCACCACCTGATCCGCAAGGGGTTGCGTACCGAGACAGGCCTGGTCATCGAGACCGGCGCGGCGCTCGAGGTGCATCACTATGCAACGCTCGCCGGCTATGGCGCGGAGGCAATCAACCCCTGGCTCGTTTTCGAGACGATCAAGACGATTCTCGGTGAACTGCCAGAGCAAATCGATTACCGCACCGCACGTGACCGTTACATCAAGGCCGTGGGCAAGGGCCTCAAGAAGGTGATGTCCAAGATGGGTATCTCGACCTACCAGTCCTACTGCGGTGCACAGATCTTCGATGCAGTCGGGCTGTCGACGCCTTTCATTGAAGAGTTCTTTACCGGCACGACCACGACCATCGAGGGCATCGGCCTCGACGAGGTTGCGCAGGAAGCCGTGCGCTGGCACAGCGATGCCTATGGCGAAAAGCAGATCTTCGAAAAGCATCTCGACGTCGGCGGCGATTATGCCTACCGCCTGCGTGGCGAGGCGCACAACTGGACGCCCGAGAGCATCGCCAAGCTGCAGCATGCCGTGCGTTCCAACGATGCCAACACCTACAGGGAGTACACCAGGCTGATCAACGAGCAGAACGAGAGACTGCTGACGCTGCGCGGCCTGATGGACTTCAACTGGGCTGAGACACCCTTGCCGCTCGACGAGGTCGAACCGGCGAAGGAAATCGTCAAGCGCTTTGCCACAGGTGCCATGTCCTTCGGCTCGATCTCCTACGAGGCGCATTCCACGCTGGCGCGGGCCATGAATTTTCTCGGTGGCAAATCCAACACCGGGGAGGGGGGCGAGGAGCCCGAGCGGTTCATGCCACTGGAAGACGGCTCCATGAATCCCGAGCGCTCGGCGATCAAGCAGGTTGCTTCGGGCCGTTTCGGTGTCACAACCGAGTACCTTGTCAACTCTGACGATATCCAGATCAAGATGGCCCAGGGTGCCAAGCCCGGTGAGGGTGGCCAGCTGCCCGGTCACAAGGTTAATGCTCAGATCGCACGTGTGCGCCACTCGACGCCGGGTGTCGGCCTGATTTCGCCTCCGCCGCATCACGATATCTATTCGATCGAAGACCTTGCTCAGCTCATTCATGATCTCAAGAATGTGCAGCCGAAATCGCGCATCAGCGTCAAGCTGGTTTCCGAGGTCGGTGTCGGTACCGTTGCGGCCGGCGTCTCGAAGGC
>JASFPB010000122.1:0-6798 GCA_050116235.1 Chromatiales bacterium
AAGCGAGTGAAGTCCGCGATGCTCGAGGCCAATGCCTGGCACAGCCGCACCGACGCTATCTCCTCTATTGTTGTTGTCATCGGCGTCGGCGGTACCATGCTCGGGCTCGATTACCTCGATGCCATCGCCGCTGTTGGCGTGGCGCTCATGGTTGCAAAGATTGGCTGGGACCTCGGCTGGGAGAGCTTGCATGAGCTGGCGGACAGGGCGCTGGAACAGGAGCGTGTCGAAAAAATCCGCAAGGCGATTCTGGCCGTCGATGGTGTCCGGCACCTGCATCTCCTGCGCTCGCGCAAGGTGGGGCATGAGGCGCTCGTTGACGTGCATGTGCAGGTCGACCCCTGGCTCAGCGTGAGCGAGGGACACATGATCGCGATCGCGGTCGAGGAGGCTGCGAAGTCGAGTCTCGACGAGGTCACCGATGTCACCGTACATATCGATCCCGAGGATGACGAGACGGCGCCACCCTGCGAGGGTCTTCCGCTGCGAGGCAGGGTCCTCGACATGCTCGAGGGAGCCTGGAAGGAAGCTGGCTGCAGCGGAGAGTGGGAGCGGATTCAGCTGCACTATGTGCAGGGGCGTATCCATCTCGATATTTTCCTGCCGCTCGCCTGTCTGGATGTTGAGCAGGGCCGGGATGCGCAGTCGATACAGCAGCAACTGGCCGCCCCTCTTGCAGAGATGGAGGAGTTTGGCCAGCTCCGGGTCTTCTTTATGTCCCCCGGGGGCGACGCACCGTTATGATGCGTCATCAAGGTGCGTCGCACCGAAAAAGCGCATAATGATCAGGCGCAGGGCATCAAATCGCCATGGAAACGTTGGCATGATTCCTGCACAATCCATAGTCATGCGCCTTAACGGGCCCGTATGCTATCCATGCCGCAAGATGGCGGCGAATCTTGAAACCATTTGGAGTGATAACGACCATGTCTGCAAAAGACGTTTTGAAAATGATCAAGGAAAACGAGGTGAAGTGGGTTGACCTGCGTTTCACCGACACCCGCGGAAAAGAGCAGCACGTCTCCCTGCCAATCAGCGAAATCACCGAGGATTTTTTCGAGGAAGGCAAGATGTTCGACGGCTCCTCGATTGCCGGCTGGAAGGGCATCAACGAATCCGACATGATCCTGATGCCGGAAGCGGCCACTGCAGTCATGGATCCCTTCACGGATGATGCAACCATCAACCTTCGCTGTGACATCCTCGAGCCTGCCACCATGGAAGGCTACGAGCGTGACCCGCGTTCTGTCGCCAAGCGAGCCGAGGCGTATCTCAAGTCCACTGGTATCGCCGACCAGGCTTTCTTCGGCCCTGAACCGGAATTCTTCATCCTCGACGATGTCCGCTGGCACTCTGACATGAGCGGCAGCTCTGTCAAGATCGACTCAAACGAGGCTCACTGGAACTCCGAGAAAGTCTACGAGGACGGCAATATCGGTCACCGCCCGACGGTCAAGGGCGGTTATTTCCCGGTTCCTCCGGTTGATTCCCTGCACGACATCCGTGCCGCCATGTGTGATGTCATGGAAGAGATGGGCGTCCCGGTCGAGGTTCATCACCACGAAGTCGCGACCGCGGGCCAGTGTGAAATCGGCACCCGTTTCAGCACCCTCGTGGAGCGTGCTGACTGGGTACAGACCCAGAAGTATGTCACCTGGAACGTCGCTCACGCCTACGGCAAGACCGTGACCTTCATGCCGAAGCCGATCGTTGGCGATAACGGCTCTGGTATGCACGTTCACCAATCCCTGGCAAAGGGAGGGGAGAATATCTTTGCAGGCGACCAGTATGGCGGTCTCTCCGAAATGGCACTCTATTACATCGGCGGTATCATCAAGCACGCCCGCGCCCTGAATGCCTTCACCAACGCGTCGACCAATTCGTACAAGCGCCTGGTTCCAGGGTTCGAGGCTCCGGTCATGCTGGCCTATTCGGCACGCAACCGCTCCGCTTCGATCCGTATCCCGTGGGTTCCCAGCCCGAAAGGACGCCGTATCGAGGTGCGCTTCCCGGATCCGACGGCCAACCCCTATCTGGCCTTCTCTGCCATGATGATGGCTGGCCTCGACGGCATCCAGAACAAGATCCATCCCGGCGATGCCATGGACAAGGACCTTTACGACCTGCCGGCTGAAGAGGCACTGGCAATCCCGACTGTCTGTCACAGTCTCGATCAGGCACTCGAAGCACTCGATGCCGACCGTGACTTCCTGACTGCTGGCGATGTCTTTACCAACGATCTGATCGACGGTTACATCGACCTGAAGATGGAAGAGGTTACGCGCATGCGCATGACCACGCATCCGGTCGAATTCGATATGTACTACAGCCTCTGATCGGCTGTCAGTGACCCGGAAAAAACCCGCACCTCTCTGGTGCGGGTTTTTTTATGGAAAATTGGGTATTCTCTGCATATGAAGACGTTATTCGTGCTGCTGGCGATTGTATTTTCGGTTTCGGTTTCTGCCGAGGTCTACAAGTGGGTCGATGAAGAGGGCAGGGTGCACTATGGTGACAGGCCCGGCGACAGCAGCAATGCCACGAGGTTGCCCGGTTTTGAGGCCAGCAGCTCTCCCCCGCCGGTGGAAGCTCCCTCCCCGAAAGAGCCGGCACCGGCTGCAAAGCCTGCTGAAACAACACCCGGAGTCTATAGCTTCCCTGAACTCTTTGGGGATCGCTCCGTGCCGGGGCCTGCGAATTACAATATCAGCATCACGACGCCTCTCCAGGATGCCACGGTGCGTGACAACCAGGGAATCATTCCCGTTGCCTTCACCACTACCCCGATGCCGGACGAGGATTTCTCCTACCAGATGTATCTCGATGGCGAGCCCTGGTTTCAGCCTTTCTTCAGCCAGCAGGTCTACCTGTCGAATGTCGAGCGCGGCTCCCACAGCATCCAGGTCAGGCTCATGGACAGTGAAGGCACTGTCGTTGGAGAATCCAACAGCGTGACCTTCCACCTTCACCGGGCCTCAGCCCTGAATCGTAATCGCAACTGAAAGATGCCTGGCTGACCGGTAAGAGACTGCGTCAAAATGGCACGATTGTTGCATCACCAAGACGCATGACCAGCCAACCGAACCGGCTACATCAGCTGATTCTCGAAAATCTGCACACCTCTGTTCTGCTGTTCGATGAGCAGTTCCAGATTATTTATGTCAATCATGCAGCCGAGATGCTTTTTGCCATGAGTGCGCGTGTGATGCTTGGCAAGCAGGTCGAGGAAATCATGCAGTGCGAAAATCAGGAGACGATCGAACAGTTGCACAACGTGCTCGAAACCGGTAACCCCTATACAGGCAGGGAGATCGCTATCCGTACTCCCAGCCAGCGTCTGACAGTCGATTGCACCGTTGTGCCACTCGACGAGCCGGATGCGCCAAGGGCACTGCTTGTCGAGCTGCAGCAGATCGACAGGCAGATCCGGATCACGCACGAGGAACAGCTGATCAGCCAGCAGCAGGCCGCTCAGGAACTGGTGCGCGGACTCGCGCACGAGATCAAGAATCCCCTGGGTGGCATTCGCGGCGCTGCGCAGTTGCTGGAACTGGAGCTGAACGAGGATGATCTCAAGGAATACACCCGGGTCATCATGAAAGAGGCCGATCGCCTGCGGAATCTCGTCAACCGGCTGCTCGGACCGAACCAGCTTCCAAAGGTCGAGGAACTCAACATTCACGAAGTGCTTGAGAGGGTGCGCCAGCTGCTGCGTGTAGAGTATGGCGACAACCTCAACCTCCATTTCGACTATGACCCCAGTATTCCTCCCATCATGGGGGATGCCGACCAGCTCATCCAGGCGATCCTGAATATCGCTGCGAACGCTGCACGTGAACTTGGCGAGGATGGCGAGCTGACACTCAGAACACGCGTGCTCCGCCAGTTCACAATCGGTAACCGGCGTTACAAGCATGTTGCCGAAATCGATATCGAGGACAACGGTCCGGGAATACCTCCCGAGCTGCGAGAGACCCTCTTTCTGCCGATGGTCTCCGGCAGTGCCGATGGGGCGGGACTTGGCTTGTCCATCGCCCAGTCGATGGTCGCCAGGCATGGCGGACTCATCGAGTTTGAAAGCGAGCCCGGCAGAACAGTTTTTATGGTTTATCTACCCGTGGAATAGAGATGAACGAAGTTTGCAACGTCTGGATTATTGATGACGACAACTCGATTCGCTGGGTCCTGGAAAAGGCATTTAGCAAGAGTGGAATGGAAACCAGCAGCTTTGAGAATGCCGAGGACGCCCTCTCGCAGCTGCGCAGGGAAGTGCCGGACGTGATCGTCTCGGATATCCGCATGCCGGGCATGGATGGCCTCGAACTGCTTGAGCGCGTTCACCAGCGCAACCCGGAACTACCCGTGATCATCATGACCGCGCATTCCGATCTGGATAGTGCTGTCTCCTCCTATCATGGGGGCGCCTTCGAATACCTGCCGAAACCCTTCGATATCGCGGAGGCTGTCGACAAGGTCGAGCGCGCCTGCCAGCAGCGGCACGAGGCCGCCTCGGAGAAGGCTACGGAAAACGAAGAGTTGCCTGAAATCATCGGTGAAGCACCGGCGATGCAGGAGGTGTTTCGCGCGATCGGCCGGTTGGCCCGGTCAAACATCACGGTTCTGATTACCGGTGAGTCCGGCACCGGCAAGGAACTCGTGGCTCGCGCACTGCATACGCACAGCCTGAGGGCAAAGCAACCCTTTATCGCAATCAACACGGCAGCAATTCCGCGCGACCTGCTGGAATCCGAGCTATTCGGCCACGAGCGTGGTGCATTCACCGGTGCATCGGAGCGTCGCATCGGGCGCTTCGAGCAGGCCGACGGCGGGACGCTTTTCCTCGACGAGATCGGTGACATGCCTGCCGATCTGCAAACGCGCCTGCTAAGGGTTCTCGCCGATGGCGAGTTTTACCGCATTGGCGGGCGCAAGCCAATCAAGGTCGATGTGCGGGTCGTGGCGGCGACACACCAGAATCTCGAAGAACTCGTCAAGGCGCACAAGTTCCGCGAGGATCTTTTTCATCGCCTCAACGTGATCCGGGTACGTCTCCCTTCGCTGCGCGAGCGAAGGGTGGATATTCCGCTGCTCATGCGCCAGTTTCTCAAGAATGCGGCACGGGAACTTGGCGAGGAGTACAAGGAGCTGCACGAAGATGCCACGAGGATACTCATGGCCTTCGACTGGCCGGGCAACGTCCGCCAGCTGGAGAATGTCGCCCGCTGGCTCACGGTGATGGCAGCAGGCAATACGATCCGCGTGAAGGATCTTCCGCTGGAGATCCTCGAACAGGAGGTGGCCGTTGAAAACAGCGGCAACTGGCAACAGGCTCTCAGGAAATGGGCTGTGCGCAAGCTTGACGATGGCGATGAGCCGCTGCTCGATGCGGCGTTGCCGGAATTCGAGCGCGTCATGATCGAGGCAGCACTGGAAGCGACAGGAGGTAAAAAGAATGAGGCGGCACAGCGCCTCGGTTGGGGAAGGAATACGCTGACCAGAAAAATGCAAGCCCTGGAGATGGAGGGCTGAGAGTTTCATGCCATTCCCGACTCGCGGGAATGCCTGGTTTCAACAACAAACACCCTTCGGGTACAGACGCATGCAATCTCACGGTGCTTCCGGAAGCTGGCGATGACCGGGGCGACACGCTTGCCGGAATCTCTCGCAGCATTGGGAACCCCGCTGTTCGAGGAAACCCTGAAACGGGAGGTGGGCCGGCTGACAGGGGAGATACTCCCGCTCCAGGCTGCGCTGACCCGTGGAAGCTATGCCAGCGACAGGGTCGACGGCGTCATCCTGCTCTCCACTTCCGAATCGGCAGATTCGGTGACCATCAAGGCCGGCTTGCAGTATGCCGGCATCATCGCCGGATGCGGTTGCGCCGATGACCCGACGCCGGACAACGAAACGGTCGAATATTGCGAAGTCCTCATCGAAATCAGCAAGGATTCTGCAGCCGCACGGATATCGCTGCTACCCGATGCATGATTGTTCATCAGCGGCAACCTGCTCGCTGTTGTCACCTTTTGCAGCGATTACCTGCCGCCGGACTATACTGTGATGATAATTCAGAGAGATAAGGAGAAGAGGAGATGCGCAGAATCTATTTTCTGGTGCCCGATCTTGAGAGCGCGCACAAGGTGACAGAAGAGCTCCTGCTGGCGCGTATCGAGGAGCGGCATATTCATGTGATCGCCAAAGAGGGCGTCGAGCTGGGTGATCTCCCCGAAGCCTCCCTGCTCCAGACCAGTGATGTCATTCCCGCCGTCGAGCGTGGCCTGGCTGTTGGTGGCGTTACAGGGGTTCTTGCCGGTGTAGCAGCCGTTACCTTTCCACCCGCAGGCCTTGCCCTCGGAGGTGGCGCTGTGCTGGCCACTGCCCTTGTTGGTTCCGGCATGGGGGCATGGATGGCAAGCATGATTGGTGTCGACGTCAAGAACACACAAATCACGCAATTCGAGGAGGCTGTCGAGCAGGGTGAAATCCTCTTTCTTGTCGATGTACCGAAAGCACGCGTCGAGGAGATCGAGGAGATGGTCAAAAAACATCATCCGGATGCCGATATCGAGGGAACAGAGCCAACGATTCCCGCGTTCCCCTGAAGAGGGAGCCTCTTTCTCTCTCCAGTGGATGTGCCAGCCCGTTTCCGGGAGATTCATCACCTGCCGGAAGCAAGCGCTCTTCAGGCCAGCTTGCGTGTCCCTGTCGATGCCAGAAATGCGGAGGCGCCCTCCTTGCCCATATAACGCCTCAGCACTTTCTGGTCGGTATCATAGAGATCGACGAGCACGAGCCCGT